>CAYFTQ010000017.1:7208-14564 GCA_964346035.1 uncultured Roseospira sp.
CCGTCGGCAGCGAGGCCGTCGGCGGCCCCGTCCGGTTCTTCATCGGCAAGCAGGACCGCTGCGGCGACGGCGGCACGCACCTGTGGATCGGACACATCGGACAGACCGTCCTGGACAGAGACGAAATCGAACTGGAACAGGGCCAGGGCCAATCGCTCAAGGGCCGGAAGCCGATCCAGCGCGCCCTCTGCCAGGGCACCGTCCAGCGCGATCAGCGAGCCCGCCTCAATGGCGCCGACCACACCGGATGCGAGCGGGTCCCCCGCGACCTCGTGCAGCTCCGCCGGGGCCTGATCCGGCCCGTCGTACAACGCGAACACGGACCCCGGTGCCGGGCCGTCCATGGGGGTCTGTGTCGGATCCATCATCGTCTCCGATCTGGTCGAGCGCGGGGGAGCAGGCACCGGCGGCCATCACAACCGCACGCGCCGGGGCCGAGCGCCGCAGCAGCCACGGCACCCCATCCGCCGCCAAGCCCCGGCCAGCGGCGCCGCCGATATGACGCCGCCGATCATGGCGCCCCCGGCCCCGGGCTGCAAAGCAAAAACGAAGGCCGTTTCGCGGTCCATCCGCAGCCGCGCCCGCGTTCAGGGGCGAAACAGATCAAACGTGACGCGATCCCCCCGCCGCACCGGGCGCGCCAGCGGCAACCCCAGAACGCGCGTCAGGGCTGCGGGCTCCAGCCCATGGCCCGGTCGGACAATGCGAACGTCGTCCTCTGTCAGACAATGGCCGGCCGGACAGTCGCGCACCACATACAGCGAGCGCCGGAACGCACGCGACCCGGCCTCGGCGGCCGTCGGCCCGTAGCAGACCTGCCCCAGCGCCTGCCACGCCCGTTCGGTCTCCGTCACCAGGGCCTTCATTTCGGCGGGCTCCATGGAAAACGTGGAGTCCACGCCGCCATCGGCGCGGCTGAGAGTGAAGTGCTTCTCGATCACCGTCGCGCCCAATGCCACACTGGCCACGGAGACCCCGGTACCCAGTGTATGGTCGGACAGGCCGACCTCGCAGCCGAACAGCCGCCGCAGATGCGGAATGGTCCGGATGTTGGTGTTCTCCGGCGTCGCCGGATAGGAACTGGTGCATTTCAGCAAAATCAGGTCCTGGCAGCCGGCCTCGCGCAGGGTTCGAACGGCCAGGTCCAGTTCGCCCAGCGTCGCCATGCCGGTGGACATGATGACCGGCTTGCCGGTGGCCGCCACCCGGCGCAGCAGCGGCAGGTGGTTGCTCTCGAACGAGGCGATCTTGTAGACGGCGGCGTCCAGGTCCTCCAGCAGATCCACCGCCGTATCATCGAACGGCGTGCTGAGCGGGATCATGCCCAGCGCGCGCGCCCGCTCGAACAGGGGCGCGTGCCAGTCCCAGGGGGTCATGGCCTCGGCGTAAAGCTCGTAAAGACGGCGCCCGGTCCAGGGGTTGTCTTTCCCCGTGATGACGAAATCCTCGCGGTCCACGTCCAGGGTCATGGTGTCGGGCGTATAGGTTTGCAGCTTGAGCGCATGGGCGCCCGCCTCGGCGGCGGCCTCGACGATGGCCAGCGCGCGCTCCAGCGACTGGTTGTGGTTGCCCGACATCTCGGCGATGACGAACGGCGGATGGTCGGTGCCAACGGGGCGGGTGTCGATCAGCAGTGGCCGCGCGGAATCGGGATCAGTCATCGGGCACCTCCTGTTCGCGCGTAATCCGCACATCGGCGACAACGCAGCCACCCCGGCGACTGGCGCGGGTGAACGACAGTCGGAACGGGCCGACATTCAGAAACGCCGGCGGATAGCCCTCGGCGTCCAGCATGCGGATACGGTCGAACAGGGCATCGAGGTCCGTCACCGCGCTCAGGTCGCCGTCCTCGGGCCGGCGACGGCGGAATATCACGGGTTCGCCCGTCTGCGGCTTCGGTTCCGGGTGCGTCTCGACCATCTCGGCGATCATGTCCTCGATGACGCGATCGGCGCGCAGGAAGATCTCCTCCGCCGCGCCCAGCAGGCTGAGCGGACGCTTCATGTAGATCGGACCGGCGTCGAAATCCGCAACACAGCGCAATGCGCAGATCACGGTTTCCGTGTGGCCGCGCACGATCAGGTTCTGTAGCGGACTGCCGCCGCGCCCATAGGGCAGATCGGTCATGTGAAAGATGACGCAGGGGAACGCCTCGAAGATCTCCGGCGGGATCTTGAAGGACCAGTGTGGAAAGAAAACAAAGTCCGGATCAAGTGCCGCGAGCGGCGCCGCCGTCAGGTCCTCGCGCCGGTCGATCAGGTGAAACGACACCCCGGGGCAGCGCCGTTCAAGCCGCGCCGCCAGATCGCGGTTCCACGGTCGGTGCGAGGCGACGACACACCTACGCGCCGTCATCGGTGCCGTCCTTCGTGATGCTCAAGCGATACACCGTTTCGCGGAAACGAAAGAATGCCGGATAGCGATCGTTGTCCACCACCCGCAGAAGATTGAACTGGTCCTTCAAGGGGAGATCGATGGCCAACGCACTGTTCGGAGGGCGACGCCGGTCGTACCAGGTCGGGGTTCCGTGCTGTTGTGCCCCCCAGTCGGCGCTTTCGGGGTCGTTCGCGACGAAAGCACGGCACAAATCGTGTGTTGCCACGGCCTGCTTGCACCGCAAATCGTCTACCAGTTCGGTTCCGTCCAAGTCCATCCAAGTCTGCCACAGGATAGCACCGGCGTCGACCTCGTCGACCGCCTCCAGCAGCGTGACGGGAATGCGAGAGGCGCCTTCCAGGACCTGCCATGTCATCGGCGACCAGCCCCGACCGTGCGGCAGCGCGCTTTCATGAACCACCAGATTGTGTCGGTACCGGTCCCGGGTCCGCCGCCCCACAATCCGCCCGTAGCCGAGATAAAAGCAGATGTCGCCAGCAGGCAGATGGTCCGCCCTGTGCGCCCAGGCGCAACGATGGCCGGCCGCCAGCCAGGGCAGCAGCAGCGGCGGGATGACGTCGTTGAGCCAGCTGTCGGCGTCAGAGCACACGGCGATAGACAACCGCCGCCCCCCCCCGACCGAATCCTGATCAAAACCGAGGCTCTCAAAGACCTTCCGGGAGGGGAGGTTGTCGGCCTTGACATGGCCGAACACAACCGCGCCCGTCATGCTTCGGCGGAAGGCCCCCAGGGCCGTCCGCAGCAGGGGGGCGCCAAGCTTTCGACCCCTGGCGCATACGTCCAGGGCGTAGTCGATGGTCCAGACATCGTCCGATCGTTCAAACCGCACCTGACCGATCGGCAAGCCGTGCCCGGTCTCGACGATGTAGAGCCGGCATCCGTCCAGGTCCCGAAGCCGCTGGTAGAACCAGGTCCGGTGATCGCCTGGATCGATGGCCCCTGTGTTGAAGGCACTCTGCCGAACCAACGGATCGTTGGCCCAACGCAGGATCAACGCCTCATCATCCGGCCGGGCAAGACGAGCCCTCAGCGGAGTTTCCTGATCGAGCGTCACGACGTCGGCAACGCGGTCGGCTCCCCGACCATCGACAACGGCCAGGCAGCGGCGCGACATGTCCGCGATCAATCCATCTGCCAGAAGCTCTCGCAGTGCAGATGTCAGCGCGTCCTGGCTGACCGCGTCCTGATGCCCAAGCCAGACGATACAGCCCCGTTGGTCCAGCGTGGCGGCAATCTCCTTCTGGTTTTCGGCCAGCGTGATCACCAGCGAGGGCAACCCCAGGCAGCAGCGTTCCCACGATGTCGCGCCGCCGGCTCCGACCGCCAGGTCCGCCTTCATCATCAGCGGGGCCAGAGAGGGCTTCGGGTCATGCAGAACGATATTCGGGTGTTCCTCCGCCTGTTTCCGCAACGCGCCGGCATGGCGACTATCGGGATGGACCACCACGTCCAGGGCGATATCCGTCCGGCCCAGGGCCAGGACCGCAGACACGGTCAGGCCCGCAAGATTGGCGCCGTCCGCCATGCCGAAAAAGACCAGGATGCGCCTGACCTTACCGTCTCTTGACGGGGTCCGGGGGTGCAGTTCGGCATAATCCGGGCTCAACAGGGCATACTCCGGCCCGATCAGGCAGCCGCTGTCCCCCGGCACCAAGCTGTCGTAGCGCGATTCGCCCCCTGGTTGCAGGTTCTGATCCAACAGAAGATCGCAGTCGTGCGGGCGGTTGGCCAGATCGTCGATGGCCAGAATGGCGCCCACATGGGGACGCAGCGCGCCTTCCCAGTCCGCGCCGAGCGCATAGTGATCGACCACCAGCCAGTCCGGCCGCCAGCCGTCCAGGGCGGCGAGGGTCTCGGCGGCGTCGGTTTCGACCGGCACGCCCAGCCAGGCGAGATAGTCTCCGTCGGCAATCGGCCCGACAGGGGCGGGCGGCGCCGGCAGCCACGTGACCGGCAGGCCGGCGGCCTCGATCCGCTCGCCCAGGTGGCCCGGATGCGCCCGGCAGATGAACCGGACCTCGGCACCGCGCGCGCGCAGGACCCGCGCCAGGGTCAGGCAGCGCATGACGTGGCCGGACCCGATGCGCATGGAGGCATCCGCCCGCACGGCCACGCGACGCATCACAGGACCTCCCGGCCCAGCATGAACGCCTCGGCCGCCACCACGCCAACACTGGCGCCGCGCCAGCGCGCCAGATGCTCGACCGCCTCCAGCGAGCGAGCATGCGGCCAGGGTCGCATCTCTGAGGCGTAGGCCGCCAGCGCCTGACGCTTCGCCGCCAGGGTATCGGCGACGTCATAGAAAACGGCGGGCTGGAAGGCCGGCGCACTGCCCGGCGGCTGCCATTCCGTGCTGGAGGCAACCTCGAAGAACAGCAGGCGCCGTACGCAGTGGCCGGGTTGCGGGCGGCAGGCTGTCACGACAGCCTCGTGAAGGCGGCGGTGGTCGATGTTCACGTCGCCGGCATGGTGGGTGAAGACGGTGTTCGGCTGAATGCGTGCGACGACCGCCTCGACGGCCTTGATAAGCGACAAACGGTCCATCGAATCAAGCCGATTGTCCGGCAAGCCCAGCAGATCAACCGAGCGGACCCCCAGGATCTCGCCGGCATGGCGCGCAGCGGACGCCAGGGCGGACAATTCATCCCGGCGGGTATCGGGCTGGCGATCCGCGTCGCGGCTGGTCGCACCCTCGGCCACAATCACCACATCGACCGCGTGCCCTTCCGCCGCCAGCCGGGCCATGGTCGCCCCGCACCCCAGAACCTCGTCGTCGGGATGAGCCGCCAGCACAAGCACGCTCATCGCGTCGCCCCCTTCCTTACCGCACCGGACGCCATCACCGCGCCGCCTCCGCCGTCGACCGGATCAGGCCGATGGCACGGGCGTACAGCGCCGGTTCCTGGATCAGGCGACGCGCGATCACCTCGTCCAGGCCGCCCGGTTCATGGTGTTCTGCCGGACACAGGGCGCGCAGAGAGCGCCGGCGGGCCGTGTCCTCGAAACCGGTGTCGCGCCACAAGGCCATGCGCCGCGCGATGGGCGCCGCGTGGCCGCGCAGGTCCGCCAGCACGCTGTCCACCACCGCCGGTTCGGTGCGCGCCGCGCGACCGCTGGTGCAAGCCACCGGCGGAACACCCAATCCGTGCAGAACATAGCCGGAGGGACTGTGGAAACGCGACCAGGTCAGGGTTATCTCGCCCCCATTCGGAAGCTGAACCACGGTCTGCACCGTGCCCTTGCCATAGCTCGTGGTGCCAACGACGGCGGCGCGAGCATCGTCCTGAAGCGCTGCGGCCACGATCTCGGCGGCCGAGGCCGATTCGCCATCCATCAGAATGACGATGGGCAGGCCCTCGGCGATGTCACCCTGGCTGGCACTGTAGAACTGGCGAGCCTCCGGGTGGCGCCCGCGCGTGGTCACGATGGTGCCGTCATCCAGGAACAGGTCAGCCACGGTGACCGACTGGTCCAGCAGGCCGCCGGGATTGCCCCGCATGTCCAGGATGATGCCACGTGGCTGGCCCTGGGCGCGCGCGGTCTGCACGGCATCGGCGACAGCCTCCGCCGTGGCCTGGTTGAAGCTGCTGACGCGAATGATGGCGATACCGTTTTCCATGGTCAGATCCACGGTCGGCATCACGATCAGGCCGCGTTCGACAGCCACGGTGGCGACGGATTCGCGGCTCAGCGTCAGGTCAACCTTTGACCCCACGGGACCGCGCAACCGCTCGCGCACGATCCGGATCGTGGGGTTGGAAAAGGCCACTCCGTCCACCGCCACGATGCGGTCACCGGCGCGCAGGCCGGCCCGCCCGGCCGGTCCACCGGGCACGACCTCGCGCACCATGACGAAGGTGTCGTCCTCGATCTCGAACAGGATGCCGATGCCGCCAAAGCCGTTGCGGGTGCCCCGGTTCAGTCGGGCTTCCTCGGCGCCGGCATAGCGCGAGAAGGAATCCAGGTTGGCCAGGGCGGCATCGAAAAAGGCGTCGTAGACGGCCTCGGCATCGGCTGCGGCCAGATCAGGCGAAACCGCCCGCAGGGCCTGGATGGCATCCACGCCAACGCCCGCCCAGTCTGCGGCGCCACGGTCGTCGGGGCGCGGGAAAGAGGCGATGCGCCGCCCTTTCCGGGTGACGGCCACGGCATCACCCACCGCCCCGGCGTCCAGGGCCGGGTCGATGCGGTCCAGGCCGCGCAGCCCCGCAATCAGGAAGGCGGCCATGTCGAGGGGCTCGATATAGCGGCTGGAAACCGCCGCGAACCCGGCCGTCAGCATGCGGTGTGCCGCAGAGCGGGTGAAGGGCGCCGGCTCGGCTGCCGGTGTCCAGGACGCTCCGCCATTGTGCCCAGAGGCGGCCACGATGCTCGGACCGGACGCCGGCGCGCAACCCGACAGGGCCAGGGCCAGGGCCAGACCAAGACCCAGAACCAAGGCCAGCATATTGGACTGGAAACGATCGCGGACCATCATGGGTGAGGCAGAATCCTTGTGGGAACGCGCACACGAACGCGCCTTTCGCCGACCCGGGCTTGGCGGCGATCCGTCGGCCGACTGTAAGGCAAATCCGTGCAGGAATCATTAATCGCGGAGCACGTGAACAAAGCGCGAGGCACCCGTCGGCGCAGGCGACGGCGGCGCCTGACCCGGCCTCCACTCTTGAACCACGGCCCTTGCCGCGCGCCTCAGGCGCCACCG
Source organism: uncultured Roseospira sp. (assembly GCA_964346035.1). Taxonomy (GTDB): domain Bacteria; phylum Pseudomonadota; class Alphaproteobacteria; order Rhodospirillales; family Rhodospirillaceae; genus Rhodospira. Next base: position 14,308 of record CAYFTQ010000017.1, read on the forward strand.
TTGCCGTTGCCGTTGCCGTCGCCGTCCACGCTGCGGATCCTGCGCGCGCTCAGGACAGTGGCCACGGCCGCCGCCAGGCAGGCCAAGGCAGCGGCCAGGGCGATCCAGGCGCGGGCGCCACCGTCGCGCGCCTCCGACAGCAGCGCGGCGGCCAGCCAGCCCTGGTGCGCGGCCAGCAGCACGAACCCGATGGCGAGGGAATAAAAGGTCAGCCGAATGGCGGTCATGGCGCGGCTCCGTTGTCGGATGCAGCCCCG
>CAYFTQ010000018.1:0-8235 GCA_964346035.1 uncultured Roseospira sp.
CCTCAAGCGGCTTGAGGACGGCTCTTACGGCTACTGCGAGGAAACCCAGGAGCCCATCAGCCTGCGCCGGCTGGAGGCACGGCCGATCGCCACGCTCAGCCTTGAGGCCCAGGAGCGGCACGAACGCATGGAGCGCACCCACCGCATGGACTGACCGCCCGAACCGGTCGGACGCCGGACCGGATCCGGGGCTCCGGTGCTGGACCGTGGATGCACGCAGGCCGCGCCGATCAAGGCTATCACCCCGCTTGGTGTGAGAACGAGGCCGGCGCCGCGATCGCGAGGGCCGCAGACCATCCCGCCCGTTCCATCCCGCGCGTGGAGGTCCGATCAGCCGAAGGCACGCACCCGCCGTGGACGCCGGCCCAACCGGCCCAGCAGAACCAGGCTGAGGCCGAGGGCGGCCATCACCAACCAGGCCGGCAAGGCCACAACCGCCGTGCCCAGCAGGGCCAACCAATGATCGGGGGACCCGAGGGCATCGACCGGAACGCCGGAGATCAGGGTCCAGATTTCGCCCGTGGCGAGAGCCGGGCGCGGGTCCGATCCCAAGGCCAGAACGGCTTCCGCCGACGCCGCGACGAAGCCGACAGCCACCAGACACCACCCGACGAGACGAAGAAGAATCATTCTGAAGCCGAGCCCTGCTTCGAAATGTAAAGACGTGAGTCCAGAATCTGCCTATAAACAACCGCGAAGGCAATAGATTTTTGCGGCCCGGTCCACCGCCGTCAGGGGCGAGTTCGGGCGCGGGCGCGTCGCGGCTCTGCCAAGGCTGGACGCGCGTTCCGGTGACCATATATCCTGACTCGGGCGTCGCACGCCATGACGCCATGACGCCATGACGCCATAACGCCTTGGAGTTGGGGAACCGTGAGCAGCCCCTATCAAAGGCGGCATTGGATCAGTTTCCCCGGCACGTTCTCACGCGGACACGAAGCCATGAAGGACGACAGTTTCGGACTGGTGGCGGGCTGGGATCCCGCCGATGTCCTGAGCGCCATCAACGACGCCCTTCTTACCGGGGTCTGCATCACGGACAAGACCGGGCATTTCGTCAGTGTTTCAAAGGGCTGGTGCGAGATCTACGGCATCACGGAAGCCGCCGCCCTGGGCCGGCACTTCACCATGGTGGTGCCGGAAGCTCAGCGCGAGATGGCAACCCGCCTCCATGACGCGTTCATCGCGGGCGGCACCGAGATCCCGGGTGAGTGGCAGGTTGAGAAACCCGACGGTGAAAGGCTGTGGATCCGGGTCGGCGCGGCCCGTTTCACCGATTTGGCCGGCGACCCCTTCAAGGTCACGACGGTAGAGGACATTACCGCCCGCAAGCGAGCCGAGCAGGCCCTGGCGGAGAGCGTGGCCCGGCTGGAACGCCTTAACCATGACAAGGACCGCCTGTTCTCCATCATCGGCCACGATCTGCGCGGCCCGTTCAGCCCCATCCTGGGATATGCCGATCTGATGGAAAACCTTGGGCATTCCCTGACGGTGGATCAGGCGCTTGGCTATGCCGGTCGCATCCAGGAAGCGGCCGGGCAGGCGCTGACGCTGCTTGACAACCTGCTGGACTGGGCCCGCCTGCAGGTCGAGGCCGACGCCCAGGAACCGCAGTTCCACGGGCTGCGGGCCCTGGTCGGCGTGGCCGTCGACAGCATGCTCTCGGTCGCCCGGCGCAAGGAAATACGGATCCATGTCGAACTCCCTGACCTGACGCTGAAAACCGACGGCAACATGCTGACCACGGTGGTCCGCAACCTGGTCTCCAACGCCATCAAGTTCACGCCCGACGGCGGCCGGGTCAGCGTCACGGGCAGCCTCGACTCCCGCGACACGCTCCACGTCACGGTAAGGGACACCGGCGTCGGCATCGAACCGGAGACCCTGGCGCGTCTGCTGGCCGGTAACGGTGCGACGTCCACCCCCGGAACGGGCAACGAAGTGGGCTCCGGCCTTGGCCTGCGCATTACCCGCGAGATGCTGGAGCGCCTGGGCGGCAGCCTTGCAGGCGAGAGCACGCCGGGCGCCGGCTCGGCCTTCAGACTGTCGCTTCCGGTGCTGCGTGACTGATCAGGCATGAACACGTTGTTTGCAAGCCCCCGGAGCCAGTCCCGATGAGCGCGCCCGCCCCAGCGGCCGGGGTCATGGACCCCGTGGAGGCAGAGACCACCGGTTCGGGGCTGTCGCCGTGGTCGGCCCTGGTCGGGGTGCCTTATGTGGATGTCGCGCCGCACGCCAGGCCGGTCAATGCCACGCTGGCCCTGCCCGGGTCCAAAAGTTACACCAATCGCGCCCTTCTGTGCGCGGCGATGGCCGACGGCCGCTCCGAGTTGAGGGGCCTTCTGCGCTCTGACGACAGTTACTGGTGTGCCGACAGCCTGCGCCGGCTTGGCGCTGTGGTATCCATCGAGGGCGACCGGGTCTCGATAGAGGGCATCGGCCGCCGCCGGCCGGTCCCCGAGGCGCGGCTCTACATCGGTTCGGCCGGCACGGCGGCGCGCTTCCTTCCCGGCCTGCTGGCGGCCGGACAGCACGGGCGCTTCATCCTGGACGCCAGTCGCCAGATGCGCGGCCGCCCCATGGCGCCCCTGCTGGCCGCCCTGAGCGCCCTGGGCGCGGACATCACCGCCCCGGAAACCCCCGACGCCCCGCCGCTGCACATCGCGGGCGGCTCCCTCAGGGGCGGAACCGCGCGCATGTCCGGCGCGCTGTCCAGCCAGTTCATCAGCGGCGTCCTGATGGCCGGCCCGTTGGCGCCCGAGGGTGTCCGCGTGCTGATCGACGATCACGTCGTCCAACAGGATTACGTGGCCATGACGCTGGACATGATGGAAACCTTCGGCGCCAGCGTGCGGCATGACGAATCCCTGCGCGACATGGCGGTGTCGCCGGGCGGATACTGTCCGGTCGATGTCACGCTGGAGGCCGACGCCTCGACCGCGACCTATTTCCTGGCCCTGGCCGCCGTCACCGGTGGCACCGTCACCATCAGCAACGTGGGGCGCGCCACCCGCCAACCCGACCTGCGCTTCGTTCAGGTTCTGGAGCGCATGGGCTGCTGGGTCATCCACGAACCCCACCGCGTCACCGTAAGCGGCCCTGACCGCCTGAGGGGCGGCCTGGACGTGGACATGCGCCCGCTGTCGGATGCCACCCTGACCCTGGCCGCCATCGCGCCCCTTGCCGACGCGCCTGTCTCGATCCGCGGCGTGGAACACATCCGGCGGCACGAAAGCGACCGGATCGCGGTCATCTGCCGGGCCCTGGCCACCCTCGGCGTGCCGGTGGAGGAACGCCCCGACGGCCTGACCGTGCATCCGGCGCGCCCCATCCGGGCCACGCTGGAGACACACGAGGACCACCGCGTCGCCATGTCCCTGGCCGTTCTGGGCGCGGCAGCCGAGGGTGTGCGCCTGCTCGACCCCGGATGCGTCTCCAAGACCTGCCCGCCGTTCTTCTCCCTGCTGGCCAACCTGGGTATCACGGTCGAGTGGCCCGACAGGCCCGCCGGGTCCCACGACAAGGGCTGAGCGGTCACCGCTGCCGCTGCCGCTGGTGTCCTGGGACCATGGACCAAAGCGGGCGCGCCCCGCCCCTTCATGCGGAAGGCGGGCAACGGCGGTCTTGATCCGCGAGGGCAATCAGGACCTTTTGGCGACGCTGACGGCGCCGCACTGCCCTGGTATACCGGGGGCGCAACCCAAGGCCCGGCGCCCCGGCCGAAGTGCCCCCGGACCCCGCCAGGCCCCGCCAGACCCGGGAGCCTCTCGACATGCTGACCCTTGATGCCGACACCCTTGACCGGATGCTGACTCCGCGCGCCCTGATCGAGGCTTTGCGGGCCATGTTCGCGACCGGCGTCGAAGCCCCGCTGCGACATCATCACACCCTGCCGGCCCTGGACGACGAGCGCCCCGGGACCCTGCTGCTGATGCCGGCATGGCAGGGTGACGGCGGCGGATACATCGGGGTCAAGGTGGCGACCGTGTTCCCCGACAACCCCGCCCGTCGCGACCTGTCCGCCGTGACAGCGCTGTACTATCTGGCCGAGGGCGGCAGCGGTCGCGCCCTGGCGCTGCTGGACGGCACCCTGTTGACACGGCTGCGCACGGCGGCGGCTTCCGCGCTGGGGGCGGACTACCTGGCGCGGCACGATGCCGAGGTTCTGTTGATGGTCGGCACCGGCGCGCTGGCCCCGCACTTCATACGCCATCACGCGGCCGTGCGGCCCTATCGCCAGATCCTGGTGTGGGGGCGCGATCCGGACCGGGCGGCCGCCACAGCCGCAGCGGTCGCGCCCGACCTGCCGGAGACCGAAGTGCGCCCCGTCGCCAGCCTGGAGGCGGGCATGGACGCCGCCGACGTGATCTCATGCGCGACATCGGCCACCACGGGCGTGATTCCCGGCGCCCGCCTGCGCGCCGGTCAGCACCTGGATATGGCTGGCGGCTTCACCCCGCACATGCGCGAAACAGATGACGAGGCCATCCGGCGTGCGCGCGTGTTCATCGATACGGACGGGGCCACCAGGGAATGCGGCGACATCATCGACCCACTGGCCTCGGGGGTCCTGACCCGCGAGGCCATCCAGGGAGACCTGTTCGGCCTGTGTCGCGGCGAGCGAACCGGGCGCGACAGTGCCGAGGAGATCACCCTGTTCAAGTCCGTCGGCACCGCGCTGGAGGATCTGGCCGGCGCGGCCCTGGCCTACGAGAGCGCGCGCAAGCAGGCCGGCGCGCCCTGAGGCAGGGCAGGCACGCCGCGCCGTCCCGGTTGTTCAGGGCACGCTTGGTCTGCGGAAACGAAGATCAGCGGTTCTGGCCGGCGTAGCAGCCGTCGCGGGCACACACCTTGAGCTGACCCTGGCCGTTGATCCACAGCGCGGTCACGCTGTCGAGTTGGCGGTTGTCCATCGGCAGGACCCGGGCCGCGCGGTTCCCATTGCGCCATATCCAGGCATTGCAGACGTTGCGCACGGCAATGGACTCGCACGCTTCCTGGCCGGCGGCGATGAACTCGGCGTCAGTATCGGCGTCCGGACATACAACCAAGGCGATTGTACCATACGCCCCAACCACGTTGCAGGCCTCGCTTCCCTGAGCGGCCGTGGCCGGTCCGGACAATACCATCATCCCCGCCAGCAAGGCGGCCCACTTCAGATTTCGCATTGTTTGACTCACCTGTCGTCGCATCACAGACATGGGACCGAAGGGGTCCTGGCGCGGCGCGACCGTCGACTCGCACCGGTCCGGCGCCTGGCCCGAACCCCGAGTCCCGCCCCAACCGTGGGGGCGCCTGTGCACGATCACGCTGATTGGCCCATACCCTGCGGAATCCGTGCCGCCTCGTCAACTGACGAAAGGTCATAGGGACCCAACCCCGGGCTTGGCCAGGCGCCCGCGCCTCGCCTATAAAAGCCGCCTGCCAGGGCGCCCGGCCCCTTCCCCCCTGTCGTTTCAGGAGCCCCCATGATCCCGCGCTATTCCCGCCCCGACATGGCCGCCATCTGGGCGCCCGCCAACAAATTCCGCATCTGGTTTCTGATCGAGGCCCATGCCACCGACAAGCTGGCCGAACTGGGGACCATTCCGCACAATGCCGCCGCCGCCGTCTGGGCCGGGGGAGACAAACCCTACACCGACGACCGCATCGCCCGCATCGACGCCATAGAAGCCGAGGTCAAACACGACGTCATCGCCTTCCTGACCGAACTGGCCGAGCAGGTCGGCGAACCGGCGCGCTACGTGCATCAGGGCATGACCTCGTCGGATGTGCTGGATACCTGTCTGGCGGTGCAGCTCTCGCAGGCCGCCGACCTGCTGCTGGCCGACCTGGACGCCGTTCTGGCGGCGTTGAAGCGGCGCGCGCTGGAACACCGCATGACCGTGTGCATGGGCCGAAGCCACGGCATCCACGCAGAGCCGGTCACGCTGGGCCTGAAGTTCGCCGGCTTTTTCGCCGAGTTCGAGCGTGCCCGAAAGCGCCTGCGCGCGGCCCGCGCGGACATCGCCACCTGCGCCATATCGGGGGCCGTCGGCACCTTTGCCAACATCGACCCGGCGGTCGAGGCACACGTGGCCGGCCAGCTCGGCCTGACGCCGGAGCCGGTCTCCACCCAGGTCATTCCGCGTGACCGGCACGCCCAGTTCTTCGCCGTTCTCGGCGTCATCGCCAGTTCGGTCGAGCGCCTGGCCACCGAGATCCGCCACCTTCAACGGACCGAGGTGCGCGAGGCGGAGGAGTACTTCTCGCCCGGTCAGAAGGGGAGTTCGGCCATGCCGCACAAACGCAACCCTATCCTGACCGAAAACCTGACCGGACTGGCGCGCGTGGTGCGCGCAGCAGTGATTCCTGCCATGGAGAACGTGGCCCTGTGGCACGAACGCGACATCTCGCATTCGTCGGTCGAGCGCATGATCGGACCCGACGCCACCGTCACGCTGGACTTCGCGCTCGCCCGCCTGGCCGGGGTGATCGACAGGCTGGTGATTCACGAGGACGCCATCGCCGCTAATCTGGCGCGCATGGGCGGGCTGGTCTATTCCCAGCGCGTGTTGTTGGCCCTGACCCAGGCCGGGGTCAGCCGCGAAGACGCCTACCGACTGGTGCAGCGCAACGCCATGAAGGTCTGGGACGGCGAGGGTGACCTTCTGGCCCTGCTGCGCGACGACGCCGAGGTGTCCGCCGCACTGGATGCGGACGCGCTGGCCGGTCTGTTCGATCCGGCGCACCATACCCGCCACGTGGACACCATATTCAGCCGCGTCTTCAAAGCCTGATAGCAACGGCATCCGACGATGACCGTTGGAGTCCATAGCCGGACCTCGCGCCGCCGCATCGCGCGTCGATCCGATGCGATGGCGACCCCGGCAGGGCTTGAACCTGCAACCGTTCGCTTAGAAGGCGAATGCTCTATCCAGTTGAGCTACGGGGCCGGAAAGGAGAGGCGCAACGAGGCGGCGCGGCGCGGCGCGCACCCAGGATGGTTGCCGCGTTTCGGTCCGCCGGTCAATCCACCGTATCGGTCCAGGACCGGATGGCCGCCGCCATGCGCGCCAGCACCGCCTCCCGCGCCTGATGGTGGGGCACATGAGCGCAGCCCGGCACGACGACGCCCTCGGCCGGGCCGCCGCTCTCGTCGCGAATGGCCGCCACCTGCCGCGCGGTGCCGTATTCGTCATCGGCGCCCTGCATCACAAGCAGAGGGCAGCGGATGCAGCCCAGGCGGTCGGTCATGTCCCACTGGGCGAAGGCCGGCTCCAGCCAGGTGGCGTTCCAGCCCCAGAACACGCCATCGGTATTGCGGCCGTGCCAGCGCGCCAGCCTGGACCGCAACGGGCCATGGACAAAGGCAGCGCGCGCCGCGCGGATACCGGCCAGGGTCTCGGGCTCGACGAAGACATGCGCGGCCTCGGTGACGGCACCCAGCAGTCCGGCCGGCCGCAGGGCCGCATGCAGCAGCGCGATGGAGCCGCCGTCCGAGTGCCCGACATGAACGAAACGGTCCAGGCCGGCCGCCGCGAGCACGCGCGGCAGCACGTGTTCGGCCTCGTGCTCCAGATAGCCGACCGGGCGCGGCCAGGACGACAGCGGGTCCGCACCGCCGTGACCGCGCCGCTCATGGATCAGGCCCGGCAGGCCGACCGCCGCGCACAGGGCGGCGGGAAAATCCTTCCACAGCCCGATGCAGCCCAACCCCTCGTGCAGGAACACCAGCGTGGGCGCGCCCGCCGACGCGCCCGCCGGGGTCAGACGGCGCACGGGCAGGCGCACACCATCCACCCGCACGATCTCATCGCGGACCGCAACAGCCCCGCTCATGTCAGCGCCCCCAGGCTCCACAGTACGGCCATCCCGACCACCAGAGTCAGGATGACGCGCCGTGTCAGCGCCGCGACGGCAAAGGCGGCCAGGCCAGCGACGAAGCGGGTCCAGTCCCAGGCCGGGGTGAACAGGGCCTCGGCCTGCACCAGCGCCGGCGCCACCAGCGCGGCCAGCACGGCGGGCGGCACATAGCGCAAGCCCCGGGACATCCAGCGCGGCATGGTCCAGGCGTTGCCCAGGGCAATAAAGGACAGGCGCAGCAGCCACGTTCCCAGACCGGCCAGAACGATCAGCCCCCACAGGGCGGGATCGGACAGGACTGCGGCACCGTCTGCGGTCATCGTCCTTCACTCCACGGTTCGCCGTCCGTGTCGGCCGCGCTTTGGTCGGCCGCGCTTTGGCCGCCCGTGT
>CAYFTQ010000018.1:8335-14563 GCA_964346035.1 uncultured Roseospira sp.
GCCCGTGTCCCGCTCAGGAGCGGCCGCACCGTCGCAATGGCGTTCTGCCCCGGCGCGGGCTCGCCGCGCCTCAGCCAGCACGCCCCAGGTCACGCCGGACAGCGCGCCCAACATCAGACCCAGGTTCCACGGCAGCCCGGCCAGCAGCACGGCGACGACGGCGGAAACCACGGCAGCCTCCAGCCCGGGGCGATCACGCACCGCCGGCACCAGCAGCACCAGAAAGACCAGCGGCACGGTGAACTCAAGTCCCCACTCCGGCGGCACGCGCGCGCCCAGCAACAACCCGCCCAGCGTGAACACCTGCCAGACCAGCCACATCGGCAGCGCCGCCCCCAAATAAAGCCAGCCCTTGCGCGCCATGGCCGGGGTGTCGGTGTAGCGCCTGATAGAGACCGCATAGGCCTGATCGGTCAGCATGTAGGCCATCAGGGCACGCCGCCACCCCGCCTCGCGGCGCAGGTGCGGCGCCAGCGACGCCGAATACATTAGGAACCGCAGATTTATGACAAGGACCGTCGCCACTATAACGGGCGCAACGGCGGCGCTCCCCACAAGCGAGGCGAACGCCATCTGAGCCGCGCCGGCAAAGACGATGGTGGACAGGCCCATGGCCTGGGCGATGTCCAGTCCGGCCTCGCGTGCCGCCAGGGCCGACACCAGGGCGAACGGAATGATACCCGGAATCAGGGGAAGAATGTCCCGCAGGCCCGCCATGAACGCCTGCCGGCGGTCAAGGGAGCCAAGGGGATCGGAACTGTCGCTGCGGACCATGAAACACCGTGTAGTTGACCCGGTCCCATAAACCGGCCCGCCCCGCCACCGCAAGATCTGTCCGGGCGGTCACGCCCAACGACGCCACCCAAGCCGCGATCACGGCGACGGCAGATACCCCTTGCCGGTCATGCAGGCCTCGTAATACTCGCGGTGCAGCGCGCGCGATTCGGCCCGGTCCACCTGGGCGAGCGGACTGGCCATGCCGTCCCCCGTGGCGCGGTCCGGCTGGTGAACGCGCCGCAAGGCATAGTCGTCGGCCTCGCGCTTGCAGGCGCGGCTGTCGCTGGCCCGCGCGGCCGGCGCGGTACCGTCGCGCGTCCAGCCCGCGCCGTCACTGCGGCCAGCGCTGCCGCAGGCGGCCAGCGCGCCGGCGACAACGAGGGCCGAGGTCATGGCCACGGTGCGAGGCAAAAGGTCTCTCTTCATCGTGTTCACTCCCTTGCCGTTCGAAACGCAGCCGCCCCCGGTTCCTGACACGACCCTGTTTCGTCACAGAACAGAGCCGATCATACGTTAAACAGGAAGTGGAAGACGTCGCCATCCTGGACACCATAGTCCTTGCCCTCGGCGCGCATCTTTCCGGCCTCCTTGGCGCCGGCCTCGCCGCCGCAGGCGACGAAATCCTGGTAGGCGATGGTCTCGGCACGGATGAAGCCGCGCTCGAAGTCGGTATGGATGACCCCGGCGGCCTCGGGCGCCCTGGCGCCCCGGCGCACCGTCCAGGCGCGGGCCTCCTTGGGACCCACGGTGAAGAAGGTCAGCAGGTCGAGCAGCCCATAGCCGGCGTGGATGACCCGTGCCAGCCCGGTCTCGGCCAGGCCCAGATCCTCTAGAAAGGCGGTCTTCTCGTCGGCATCGCCGAGCTGGGCCACCTCGGCCTCGATGGCGGCCGAGATCACCACCACCGCCGCGCCCTCGGCGGCGGCCTTTTGGGCGACGCGCGCGGACTGGGCGTTGCCGGCGGCCGCGCTGTCCTCGTCCACATTGCAGACATAAAGCACCGGCTTGGACGACAACAGGTTCAACTGGTGGAACAGCGTCAGCGCCTCCGGGTCATCGGGCCGGGCCAGGCGCGCCGGCCGGCCCTCGCGCAGCAGCGCCAGCACCGGTTCCATGACCGCGATCTGGGCCCTGGCGAGCGCGTCCCCGCCCTTGGCCTTCTTGCCCATGGGCACAATACGCTTTTCCAGGCTGTCCAGGTCGGCCAGCAACAGTTCGGTTTCGATGGTCTCGGCGTCGCGCAGCGGATCGACCGCACCGTCCACGTGGGTGACGTTCTCGTCCTCGAAGCAGCGCAGGACAGAAACGATGGCGTCGGTCTCGCGGATATTGGCCAGAAACTGGTTGCCCAGCCCCTCGCCCTTGGAGGCGCCCCGCACCAGCCCGGCGATGTCCACGAACTCAAGCTGGGTCGGGATCACCTTGGCCGACCTGGCCAACGCGGCCAGACGCGCCAGGCGATCGTCCGGCACGGCCACCCGGCCCACGTTCGGCTCGATGGTGCAAAACGGAAAGTTCGCCGCCTGCGCCGCCGCCGTGGCGGTCAGGGCGTTGAACAAGGTGGACTTGCCGACGTTGGGCAGGCCGACGATGCCGCAGTTGAATCCCATGATCGTATCCGTTCGGGTTCAGGGACAGCCGGGGCCGGTTGGCGCGCCGGGGCCAGCCATGCCCAGCGCCGCTGGAGACGTTGGATGCCGGCGCGCGGCCCGCATGAGCCGGGACGCCGGGCGATCAAGCACATATGCCGGCCGCGCACAAGCCCCCGGGGCGCCGACGACCGCACCCCAGCAGCGGCGCCAATGGCAACGCCCGGCGCGGACCCCGCGTCAGGATGACAGGCGGCCCCGGCCCGGCTACAGTCGTCACCGGCAGCCGCCGCGCAGCACCCCGCCCCACTCCGCCCACGCGTCCGATCCGGCGAACGGCGCCCGGTGTTCACCCAGATGCGGGAGAGTACGACCATGACCACTGTTCGCCCCGGTGCCCCCGAACACCGCCACCGGGCCGGCCCGGCAGTATGCGCCCTTTTCCTGGCACCACTGGTGCTTGCGTTGCTGACCGCCGCCGGACCGGCGCGGGCGCAGGACGACGTTGTTCGCCTGCTGACGTGGCCGACCTATACGCACCAAGGCGTGCTGAAGGACTTCCAGGCCGAGACCGGCCTGCGGGTGGAGGTCACCATCGCGCACTCCAACGAGGAGATCGCCACCGCCATCCGGACCGCCGACCCGGCCTATGACGTGGCCGTGCCGAGTGATTCCTGGGTTGCGCTGCTGGCCAGGGAAGGCCTGCTGGTACCCTTCGACGCCACCACCCTCAAGGGCTTCGAGCGCATCGAGGACCAATGGCTGGGCGCCTATTTCGACCCCGCCATGCTGTATTCCATTCCGTTCCTGTGGGGCACGACCTCGTTCATGGTGAACACCGACGTTCACGACGGCCCGCGCGACAGCCTCGCCCTGCTGTTCGAGCCCCCGGAAGCGCTGCGCGGCAAGGTCGGCATGATGACCGATGCGCGCGATGGCCTCGACCTCGCCCTGCGCTATCTGGGGCTGCCAAGCTGCACCAGTGACCCCGACCACCTGGCCCGGGTGCGAAAGCTGCTTGAACACCAGAAGACCTTCGTCGCCGGCTACTCGATGCAGGATATCGTTTCCAAAACAGCCGCCGGAGCGCTGGCCGTCCATATGATCTACAACGGCGCCGCCATGCGCGCGCGGCTGCTGAACCCGGCGGTCCGCTACGTCTATCCCCGGGAGGGCGTGACGGTCTGGAGCGACAACCTGGTCATTCCCGCCAACGCGGCCAACAAGACCGGAGCGCGCACCTTCCTGGAGTACTTCCTGCGGCCCGAGATCATCGCCGTCCATTCCAACAAAGTGCGCTACGGCAATACGGTTCATGGCAGTCAGGACTTTCTGGACGAGGACCTGAAGGACGCCCCGGAACTGCTGATTCCCCCTGACGTCCCCATCAGCTTCGTCGAGGTCTGCGACGCCTCGGTGGTGGACGCCTATACCGACCTCTGGAACGCGGTGACCGGACTCCCGGAGTAGACGCCCGAACGTCCGGCCCACGCACTGCCCTGCCGGCCGCGCCCGGCCGGCTTGCCCTACCGCCCGGGGTCGGCGGCCGGTGTCGCCCCCACCGCCAGCGCCGGCGGCGCAACAAAGCGCAGCACCAGATAACCGGCCAGCCCGGACAGGATGGAGCCGCCCAGCACGCCCAGCCGCACGTCGTCCGCAAACTGCGGACTGTGCTCGAATGCCAACGTGCCGATGAACAGGCTCATGGTAAAGCCGATACCGGTCAGCAGCGCCACGCCGTAGATGTGCGTCCAGGTCACATCCTCCGGCAGCTTGCACAGATGCAGGGCCTTGCCCAGCCAGATGAAGCCCATGACGCCGATCTGCTTGCCCAAGAACAGGCCCATCGCGATCCCCAGCGGCACCGGCGCCAGCAATTGCGCCACCGTCAGCCCCTGCAAGGAAACCCCGGCGTTGGCGAAGGCGAACAGCGGCAGGATGGCATAGGCCACCCAGGGGTGAAGTTCGTGTTCCATCTCCCCGGCCAGGTCGCGCTGATCCTTGCCACGTTCGCCCAGCGGCATGGCCAGGGCCAGGGCGACGCCGGCGAGCGTGGCGTGAACGCCGCTCTTAAGCACGCACACCCACAAAATGACGCCAATCAGGATGAACGGGGTCGATTTCCGCACGCCCAGAACATTCAGCGCCACCAGCGCGGCAACACACGCCAGTCCGCCATACAAGGCCCCCATCGACAGGTCCTGGGTATAAAACAGGGCAATGATCACGATGGCACCAAGGTCGTCGATAATGGCCAGCGCGGTCAGGAATATCTTCAGGGACAGTGGCGCCCGCGCGCCCAGCAGCATGAGGATGCCAAGCGCGAACGCGATGTCCGTGGCGGCCGGAATCGCCCAGCCCCGCAGGGTCGTGGGATCGCCAAGATTCAGCAGCACATAGACCAGCGCCGGCGCCGCCATGCCGCCGATGGCCGCGATCACCGGCAGGGCCGCCTTGGCGGGACTGGACAATTCGCCGCGCATCACCTCTCGCTTGATCTCCAGCCCGACCAGCAGGAAGAAGATCGCCATCAGGCCGTCGTTGATCCAATGGATCAACTCCTTGTCCAGCGTGTAGTTGCCGAAACCGATGATCAGATGGGTCTCGAACACCTCGGTATAGAGGTGCGCATAGGCCGTGTTGGCGAGGATCAGCGCCAGAACGGCGGCCAGCATCAGGATGATGCCGCCGGAGGCCTCCAGTCGCAGGAAATTGCGGATCGCGGTCATAGGGTTGGAGATGGGGGCATCCATGGGGCAGGTATCTCCGTCCATTCACAGGAACCGAACGCGGCGCTGCCATGGGCGTCCGCGCGCTGACAGGGCGCCAGCATACCGATTTTGGCCCCGGGCGCACGAGGGGAATCATGCCCGTTGGGGAGCGCGCGATGGCGCGGCTCCGGCGGCCCCAGAGCTGCTCTCTAAGATTGTATTCGGATAGCTTACAAGCCAGCCGCTTTAACAAGGCTTGCCCGGCGCCGCGACTTGGTGCACCCTCGCAGTGCATTATTGTCTCTCGCGGCCTGGGGTTGTGCCATGAGCGGATCGTCGTCCAATCCCAAGGGCTGGCTGGAGCTGGGCCGGGAGCGCCGGGAGCGCCGGGACTCCCGCCACGCCGCCGCGCCCGGGCCTGCGGGGAGCGCCGGACTGGTCATGCTCCTGGCCGTGATGGCGAGCGCCCAGAGCCCGGCCCTTGCCCTTGACGATCGCGAGATCACCTATCCCGGCCCCTATCTGGCCGAGGTTGAACGGGTCTTGGACGGCGATACCGTCGCGGTGCGCGCGCACATCTGGCCCGATCAAGTCGTTTCCATCGCGGTGCGGATCCGGGGCGTGGACACACCGGAGTTGAGAGGCCAGTGTGACGCCGAGATAATCGCCGCCCGGCGCGCGGCTGACTTCGTTGCCAACCTGGTGGCCGAAGAGGATGGCGTTCTTTTTCTGCGCGATGTCTCGCTCGGGAAGTTCGGCGGTCGCGTGATCGGCCGGCTGGAAACCCGTCTGGCCGCTGATGTCGGCCACATGTTGCTCAGCAACAATCTCGGCGTGCGCTACGAGGACCGAAACGAACAGAGACAGCGTCTCTGCCCGAGCCTGTAGTTCGCCGGACGAATCGTCGCCTCCGCCGCCCCCGCGACGGGCAACGCGCCACCGACCGGCCGCCATGAGCGCGATACGTGCGTTTCGCCGACGCCCTCATCGAACCTGGAGAAATCCCGCCTGGGGGGCCGTTCGGCTTGACATTCCACGCCGAACGGCGCCCTTTTGGGCACACGAATTTCCGCTGCCGGCTTTGAAGGCAGTTCACCGATGTCCAATTCCATAATGATCTGGCTGGCTCTGTGTACATTCCTGGTTCTGCT
>CAYFTQ010000019.1:0-14557 GCA_964346035.1 uncultured Roseospira sp.
GCGCGTTCCAGGGCGCGCGCGCCGGCCTGCACCGACAGTCGTCCGGCCACCTGCGACATGGGCTTGAGCAGCGGCAGGCCGCCATGGGCATCTGTGATGGTCTCATAGGCGATGCAGGTCGCGCGGGAGGCGATCAACTCGCTGGTCTGTGCCGCATCCGGGGCCAGATGCAGATAGGTGAACAGCACATGGTCCGGGCGCAGCCGGGCGCGCTCCACCGCCTGCGGTTCCTTGACCTTGACGATCATCTCGGCTTGGGCGAACACCGCGTCGGCACCGGGAAGGATCGTGGCCCCGGCCTCCTGATAGTCGCCGTCGGCGGCGTCAATGCCGGCCCCGGCGCCGCTTTCCACGACCAGGTCATGGCCATGGGCGACCAGTTCACGAACGCCGTCGGGCATGAGTCCGACCCGAAATTCCTGCGGCTTGATTTCCCTGGGCACACCGATGCGCATGGCGCGTCCTCCCCTGACCGGATGGTTTTCGACCGTCCCAGCCTATACCACAGCGCGGCGAACGGGCTTGCAAACACGGCCACCTCCGGCTTTCCTGGCGCAAGGATACTGCGCAGGACCGCGACCTCATCGAAGGATCTTCCATGACCGCGCTGGACGATACCGATCGCCGCATTCTGGCGGCGCTGCACCAGGACGGCCGTGTCAGCAATCAGACGCTGTCGGAGCGCGTGCATCTATCGCCGTCGGCCTGTCACCGCCGCGTGGCCCGCCTGGAAGCGGCCGGCGTGATCGTGGGTTATGCCGCGCGCATCGATCCGGCCGCGCTGGGGCGCGGCACGGTGGTGTTCGTCCATGTCTCGCTGGAGCGCCAGAACCGCGAGGGCATGGACGCCTTCGAGGCCGCCGTGCGGGGCTGCCCCGATGTCGCGCGCTGCCACCTGATGTCGGGCGACGCGGACTATCTGCTGGAGGTCACGGCCCGCGATATGGCGGACTACGAGCGCGTCCACACCGACCACCTGGCCCGCATGCCGGGGGTGGCGCGCATCCGCTCCAGCTTCTCGCTTCGCACCGTCAAACCCGAGGGCAAACCCGAGGGCAAACCCGAGGGCAAACCCGAGGGCAAACCGCAACCTTGATTTCCACCGCGCGGGATGCGATGGGGCGGGCCATGACCCTGCATCTCGTCAAGCTGTGCGTCGGCGTGGACAGCCCCGAAACCCTGCGTGCCATCCAGCGCGACCGCCGCATCGCGGTCGCGGACGCGCTTGTACACACCACCCGCATGATGCCGCGCCGGGCTGGCGAGATCGTGCCGGACGGGTCGCTCTACTGGGTCATGAAGGGAGCCATCCGCTGCCGCCAGAGCGTCCTCGCGCTGGAGCCGGTGACCGACCCGGAAGACGGCCGCCCGAGCTGCCGCATCCACCTGGACCCGGCGGTCATCGACACCGAGGCCCGTCCCTGGCGGCCGTTCCAGGGCTGGCGCTACCTGCCGTCGGATTCGGCGCCGCCCGACCTGAGAGACCGCCCGGAGGGCGGCGAGGACGGTGACCTGGCCGCCATGCCGGCAGAGATGCGGGCGCACCTGCGCGCCCTGGGCCTGATCTGAGCGGAGGCCCGGCCAACTTGCGTCCGTCCGCGCGGCACGCTACCTGATCATGAACCGTTTCCCGCGCTCAAAGGCCCGTGCCCATGGACATCCGCGACGGTTTTCTGTCTGCCATCGGCGAGACGCCCCTGATCCGCCTGTCCTGGCCGTCGGCGCAAACACGCTGCACCATTTATGGCAAGGCCGAATTCCTCAATCCCGGTGGCTCGGTCAAGGACCGCGCCGCCCTGGCCCTGGTCCGTGACGCCGAGCGCCGGGGCGACCTGAGGCCCGGCGGGACCATCGTCGAGGGCACAGCCGGCAACACCGGCATCGGGCTCACGCTGGTGGGCAACGCGCTCGGCTATCGCACCGTCATCGTCATGCCCGAGACGCAAAGCAGGGAAAAGAAAGACGCCCTGCGCCTGTGCGGCGCCGACCTGCGGCTGGTGCCGGCCAGGCCCTACAAGGACCCCGGCAATTACATCCACGTCTCGCGCCGGCTGGCGGAGGAAACGGGGGCGGCCTGGGCCAACCAGTTCGACAACACCGCCAACCGAGAGGCCCACCGCCGCGCCACCGGCCCCGAGATCATCCGCCAGACCGGCGGCCGCCTGGACGCCTTCACCTGCGCCGTCGGCACCGGGGGCACGCTGGCCGGCATTGCCCTGGCGCTGAAGGCCCACGACCCGGCCATCCGGATCACGCTGGCCGATCCGCACGGGTCCGGCCTGCATGCCTGGATCACCGAGGGGACCCCGCGCGCCGAGGGCAGTTCCATCACAGAGGGCATCGGCCAGGGCCGCGTGACCGCCAACCTGGACGGCGCGCCCATTGATGACGCCGTGCGCATCGGCGACGCCGAGACGCTGGAGGTGCTGTTCAATCTGGTACGCCATGATGGCCTGGTCCTGGGCGGCTCCGCCGGTCTCAACGTCGCCGCCGCCATGCGGGTGGCGCGCGCGCTCGGTCCCGGCCACAGCGTCGTGACCGTGTTGTGCGACCTGGGCGCGCGCTATCAAAGCAAACTCTACAATCCGGCCTTCCTGGCCGAACAGGGGCTGCCAACGCCGCCCTGGATGAGAGAGGACCCGACTCCATGACTTCCGATGCTTTCGGCCCGTTGGTGTCCACCGCGTGGCTGGGCGGGCAGCTATCCGCGCCAGACCTGCGCGTGGTGGATGCGCGCCACTACATGCCGGACGATGCGCGCGACCCGGCCCAGGATTACGCCCGTGCCCACATCCCCGGCGCCGTGTTCCTGGACATCGACGCCGTGGCCGATCCGGACAGCCCGCTGCCGCACATGATGCCCTCGGCCAAGGCGTTCGCGGCCCGCGTCGGCGCACTGGGCATCGGCGACGGCGACCGGGTGGTGGTCTATGACCATGTCGGCGGCGCCTGCGCGGCGGCGCGGGTGTGGTGGATGTTCCGCGCCTTCGGTCACCGGGCGGTCTCGGTTCTGGACGGCGGCCTGCCGAAGTGGCAGGCCGAGGGGCGCCCGCTCGGCGATCGACCCGCCAGCCCGCCGCCGCAGACATTCGCCGCGCGACCCGCGCCCGGACTGGTGGTCGATTCCGCAGCCGTGCTTGACCATCTGCGGGCGCATACGGCCCAGGTGTTGGACGTGCGCGGGGCCGGCCGCTTCCGGGGCGAGGACGACGAACCCCGCCCGGTGGCGCGCAAGGGCCATATGCCCGGCGCCATCAACGCGCCCTTCGACGCCCTTCAGACCGGCCCGCACAATCAGATGGCGGATCCGGATAGCATCCGCGCCCTGTTCCAGGACGCCGGCGTGGACCTGTCGCGCCCGCTGGTGACCTCGTGCGGGTCGGGGGTGACTGCGTGCTACAGCGCCTTGGCCCTGACCCTGATCGGTCATGATGGCGTGGCGGTCTATGACGGGTCCTGGGCCGAATGGGGCGACCGCGCGGATCTTCCCGTGACCGCAGCAGACGCCGACCCGTGACGCGCTGGCGGCCCCGGGCGCCCGGTCAAGCCATCTGGGGCGGCAGGCGCACCAGGTTGCGCCAAAAGGCTTCTATGCCTTTGACGACTTCAATGAAGCGGTCGAAGTCCACCGGCTTGACGATGTAGCAGTTGGCGTACAGGTCATAGCCGCGCAGGATGTCGGTATCGGCCTGCGAGGTGGTCAGAATGATCACCGGGGTGCGTTTGAGCGTCTCGTCGCGCTTGATCTCGGCCAGAACCTCACGCCCGTCCATGCGCGGCAGGTTCAGGTCCAGCAACACGAGATCGGGGCGCGGCATACTGGCATAGGCCCCTTGCCCGCGCATGAAGGCCATGGCCTCAACGCCATCCTGCACCACATGAAGCCGTGTCTGGGAACCGCCTTCCTTGAAGGCCTCCGAGGCCAGACGGGCGTCGCCGGGATTGTCCTCGACGAGAAGGATGTCCATACCGCTCTCCCAGATCCCTGCCCGCTTCGCGGGCCGCGCCAGGCCGGCACGACGGCCGCGGGCGGCCCCCTTTGGTACCAGGCCGCCTTGGTCCTGACTCGTCAGGATCAAGACCCCACGCCGCTTCGCGGCGGCGGGTTTATTCAAGCCGGTGTCGCAGAGCGACACCAGAGACGCACCAGGAACCGCAACGACGCAACCAGAGGCAGCAACCAAACGATGCCGAGCCCGGGCAACCACATCGCTTCTCCTTGCCCCCTTCCTTTGTCCCTTGTCGGCCCGGCCCGGGTCAAGGGGCATCCCGACCGGGCCGGGCGTCCCACCGTGGCGTCAGCCAGGGTCCGACGGCCACCCAGAGCGGCTGGCGCCGTCCTTCAGCTCGCCGCCGGGTGGCGCGGCGGCATGGAATCGAACCGCGTTCTTTCCGGCGCGCTTGGCCGCGTACATGGCGCCATCGGCGGCCCGCATCAGGGATTCGGCAGCCACGCCGTCGTCGGGGATCATGGCCACGCCGATGCTGGCCGTCAGCGGCGGCGCGCCGGGCGCGCTGTCAAGGGGTAGCGCGATGTCCTGCAACAGCTTCTCCGCCACGGCGGCGGCGGCCTGACGCCCGCGCACCTCGGGCAGGATGACGACGAATTCGTCTCCGCCCAGCCGGGCGACCTCGTCGGAGATCCGCACGGCGCCGCGCAGGCGGGCGCCGATCTCGCGCAGGGCCGAGTCGCCGACGGCGTGCCCCTTGCTGTCGTTGAGGATCTTGAAGCCATCCAGATCCAGGAACAGCAAGGCGGCGTCGCGCTTGTAGCGCGTGGCCTGTTCTATGGTGCTGCTCAGCAGGCGGTTGAAAAGCTGGCGGTTGGCCAGGCCGGTCAGGGAATCGGTGGTGGCCTGTCGCAACAGTTCCTGTTCGGCCCGGCGTCGGAACGTTATGTCGCTGAAAATGGCGACATAGCCGGCGATGCCGCCGCCCTCGTCCGTCACCACGTTGATTCGCAGCCACTCCGGATAAACTCTGCCGTCCTTGCGGCGGTTCCAGATCTCGCCCTCCCACGCGCCGTGATCGCGCAACTGGCGCCAAAGCGAGTCGTAGAACGACGGCTCGTGCAGACCGGACCGCAGGATGTTGGGTTGTCCGCCCAGAACCTCGTCGGCGCCATAGCCGGTGGTGCGGGTGAAGGCCTCGTTCACCCGCACCACTTTGCCGGCGGCGTCGGTGACCATGATGCCGGTATCGATGTTGCGAAAGGCGGCCTCCGCCAGCAGCAGGCGCTGGTTGGCGCGGTGGCGCTCGACCGCGTACAGGATGGACCGCTTGACAAGCTGGCCATCGCCACGGCCCTTGACCAGATAGTCCTGGGCGCCGCGCTGCACGGCCCCGATGGCGACGTCGGTGGCATCAATGCCGGTCAGCACCACGATCGCGATGTCGGCGCGGGCGCGATGGATGCGCTCCAGCGTTTCCAGGCCGTTGCTGTCCGGCAGCGTCAGGTCAAGCAGGATGACGTCATAGGACTCCCGCGCCAGAAGATCGAGCGCCTCGGCCAGCGTGGTGGCATGGGTAAAGGCCAGCGCAGCGCCGTCGGCGTCCTCAAGCAGGTACTGGACCAGCCGGGCGTCCGATTCGTTGTCCTCGATCAGCAGGCATGTGAGGCCATGGTGCGCCGTCATCGTTCCGCCCGTTCCCGACGCCGGCGCCCATGCCCGGCCGTTTGCCGGCGTCTCCGTCTCCGTCTCCCTGTCGCGACGCGCGTCAGGGCCATGGCCCGTGAAAAGCAAGGCACGTCACGTCGGGGCGCGCCCGCTCTTCGTTGCACTGAATGCCATAATGGCGCGCGCGGTCAAGGCGAAAGCGGCGCAGGCGCCCCGGGTGGTGCTTTCACAGAGCCGCCCCGCGCGACCCGTCGGGAGGCCGGGGCGCAACGAACAGGGGCGCCGGGATTCCCTCGGCCGCGCGGGCGCGGTGGGCCTCGGGCCGATCCTGAAGGGTCCGCGCCATGGCCGCCAGGGTCGGCCACGCGGCAGGATCGCTGACCAGGGGATCGGCCAGGGGATAGAGCTGGCTCCAGCGCAAACAGGTGGCGACATAATAGTCCACCACCGACGGCGCCGCCCCGCCCAGGAAGGATGCCCCCGATTCGCCAAGCGCGCCGTCCAGCAGCCCGAAGCCCCGACGGACCCGGTCCCGGGCCAGCCGGTCGGGCGCGGTGCCCGTCCCGCCGCCCAGCAGGTGCGGATAGAACACCAGCCGCAGGTTGGCATGAACCGTGTTGGAGACATGGAACAGCCAGGCCAGCAGCCGGCCGCGATCGGCGTGGCCCGGCGGCGGCATCAGGTGGCCGGCGCGGTCGGCCAGCATCAGGACGATGGCGCCGGTCTCGAACACCGCGACACCGTCGATCTCGCACACAGGGATCAAGCCGGCGGGATTGAGGCGGCGATAAGCCTCGCCGTCCTGCTCGCGCCGCGCGCGATCGATCAGCACGGTCCGATAGGGCTGGCCCAGCGCCTCCAGCACCAGCCGAACCACCAGCGAAGCATTGTCCGGCGCGAAATGCAGGGTCGGAGGCATGGGCATGGGCATGGGCATGGCGTCGGACAGTGCGTGGAGACTCGGGCAGAACGCGGCCGACCCGGTCGGTTGGTTGGTTGGTTGAACGAGGATAACCCCCAGCGCCACACCTGTCGCGGCCCCTGTTCACTCGGCGCGGCGAACCAAGCCCGCGAGACATGGACCCCGAAAGCATGGACCCCGAACGTAAAGACCCCCCCGAACCGAAGGCTCGGGGGGGTCCTTCCAACGAGAGGCTGGGGGGCAGTCGGGGGGTGCCTCCCGTCGGAATCCTTCAGGGTTCGTGACCCCGGCGTCGGCGCCGGGGTCGGCGATGACGCACGAGCAGGCATCAAGTGACAGGCGCGCGAGATCAAGTCCCGTGAAGCCGGTCATGGATGTCAGAGGTAAAACAGAGGGCCTAGTTAACCAGGCCGATCACCCCGACATCCGCACCCAACCCTTGCCCTTAACCTACATCCGAGAAATCGGTCTCGGCAACACTTTTTTATTTACACGAATTTGCATACAATTTGTTCGAACGGCTTATACCCCCGCCTCCAGGTGGAAGCGGCGGTGGGGCGCCAAGGGGCGCTGCGCACCACCACAAGCCCAACTCAAAATCACCATATGGTGTGAGTACCATGACCGGCTGTTCGCCTCAAGGGGGATCGGGCGGCCCCATTCCGGACCGACACGGATGGCGCGGCCTCCGGTGGGACCCCGGCGGGAGCCCGAGGCGCGAACCGGACACATACCCCCACCCGGCTCAATGCCCCGGCGGGCATCGAGCCGGTCCACGGGCGCCTGCCGACCACCAAACGGGTCAACGACGCCGCCGAGGCGCTCCGCTTCTACTGCTGCTGTTGCTGCTGCGGCATCGGCGCGCCCTGGTCCTGGCCCGGCCCCGGGCCACCCATCATGGCGCCCAGCGGGGTGCCATTGACCCGCATCTGGCCGCCGGGCTTGATGTCGATGTCGTAGGCGTGCTGGCCCTGCCGGGGCACCCGGCCCAGGCCGCGCAGCGCGACCAGCATCATCAACGGCTGTTGCATCATCTGTTCGGCCATGGGGTCCGAACGGGCGTGCTCCTGCAACAGCGTCATGGTCTCGTCCAGGCCGGTGATCATCAGCGACAGGGCGCCCTCGACAGCGTCGGGTGTGGGGCCGATCATGCCCACATCGCCGCTGCCCTCGATACCGTAGCGCGGCGCGGTGATGGTGAGGTCCCGCACCGCCACGCCGGGCTGGTGGCGGGCCAGCATGTCCATGGCGCCTTGTTCCATGGCCATATCGGCGCCCATGGGGTCGCTGGCGGTGGTCATCCCCAGGCGCGTGATCGCCGGCAGCGGCAGGTCCGAAAGGATCAGCGACAGGCCGGCGGCGGTCGGAATGACCTCCGCCGGGGCGGTCATGGTGGCCATGGGTCCGGCATCCAGCTCTTCGACGGAGAAGGTGAGCCGGGCCTCCGACACGGCCTGTTCGGGGGCGGCGGACTCCATGACGAAGCCCAGTTCTGCGCGTTTCAGGCCGCCCATCGGGTTCATCTCGGTGCCGACGGTGATGGCCTCCAGGGCGACGCGCAGGGTTCCACCCGGAACGGTCATGCCCTCGGCGATGGTGCCGACCAGGTCAGGGCCGGGGGGCATGCCGGTGGCCTGGAAGGATTCGATGCCCGCCACGGCCAATTGGCGCAGGGCAGCCAAGTCGATGTCCCGGCTGGCGGTGTCTATCTCGACGCGTCCGACATGCACCGGAAAGCCCAGGTCCGGGTCGGTCACCGACAGCCCGTTCAGGGTCAGTCTGGCCGGGGTATCCAGCAGTCCGTTGTCATCCTCGTCCCAGCCGCCGCTGAGGGTCAGGCCGCTCAGTTCCATGAGCGGCCCGTCGGGCCCGCGGATGGCCAGGCCGGACAGCGAGGTCGACAACTCCGCCTGACCGATGGCGGCGTCCCGCAGCAAGCCCATGGCGCCGTCGATCATGCGGGCTTCCACCTCGGCCGGCAGGTCCTCGGGCATGGGGGCGTCCTGGTCGGGTGTCAGCGGCAGCACGGAAACGGCCTGCATGGTGTCGGCCAGGAAGCCACGCAGACGGGCGACATCCAGACCGGAGCCTTCCATATCGATACGCAGGGCGCCCAGATCGACCGCCGCCGGCAGGCTGTCGCCGCGCGTGCGCAGCCCGTCCAGGGTGAAGCCATAGCGCCCCGTGGCCACACCGCCGGCCGCAGGTTCGTCCATGACGGCGTCCACGCCCAGGCGATCGACGGTCATCGACTCGGTCGGGGAGACGAACACCTCCAGTCCGGTCAGTTCGAAGGTTCCCTCGCTATAGCCCAGGGCGTTGTCGCCCATGACTTTGGCGACGCCGGTCATGAGTCCGGTCACCGAGGGCAGGCGCTCGCCCGCCGCCAGCATCTCCATCACATCCAGCCAGCCCCCCGGCACGTTCTCATAAACCGATGTCATGGTCATGTCGGCGATCCGGACGGTCGGATCGCGCTCGCCCTGGGCGATGCCCATGTCGCCCAGGGTCAGGGACATGTCGCCGTTCAGCGAGCCGTCCTCAGCGACGCTCGTGAGAAGGTCCACCTCCACGCGCGCCGCAGTGAACACCGGCGCGTCGCCGCCCGGCTCCTGGCCGCGCGCGACCAGACCCTCCACGGACAGGCTGTCCTGGCCCAGAATCGGCGTGTCGGGGTTGATCTCGCCGCTGATCGACAGGCTCCGACCGCTGATTTCCAGAACCGGCGCGCCGTCCACGTAGACCAGGTAGGGTCCGGGCGCGACGGCCCGATAGGTGATGGCGCCGCCGGTGGCATCGGCGGCATCGACGGTCACATCCCCGAGGGCAACAACAAAGGGAATGCCGGAACTGGCGCCGGCCCGCACGGTCAGGTCCTTGAACAGAACCCGGGCGCCGCCGTCGGGCATTTCGGTGGCGGTGATGGCCCCGTCTGTGGCGACGATGTCGCCCTCGGTCAGGGACCCGATCAGCCTGATCATGCCGACCACGTGTTCGCGTGCCAGTGCGGCCGTGCGCCCAATGCCGACGTTCGGGTTCAGGGACGAATCCAGGACCGGCAGCGCCGGCATTTCGACGCCCAGGCGCTGGGTGTCCTTCTGGGCCTGGGCCGGCGTTACGGCACCCAAGCTGGCGGCAAGGCCAATCCCCAGGAAGAGGATCGCGGTGGCGGCGACGGGCGCGACCAGGCGCCGGCCGGGCGAACGAGCCTGAGCGGGCGAAGGCGTGCGGAGCATCGAAAATCCCCCAATGAGACCGGTAGCCACGGCCGAAGTGCGTGGTCGCGGGTCGTGGTCGGTGCGGGGCCGCGCCGTGGCGGGACGATCGCCGGGCCGACCCCCTGGCGTGACGGGCGTGCTGGCGGTCATGCTAACCCGATCCCGGCACTCGGCCAATGGCTGGCGGCTCCCGCCCCTGAGGGAAAACCGGACGATCATCCGGGCAGGGGGGAGGGGTTCACTTCATGGTCGGTGTCGGGGTCGAGCGCCGCAACCGAAAGGCGTTCTTCCAGGTCGCGGGTTTCCTGCTGCTTCCGCCACAAGCCCGCATAGCGTCCATTCAGGGCCAGAAGCTCGTCATGGGTTCCGCTTTCGGCGACTCGGCCGTCGTCCAGAACCGCAATCCGGTCGGCGTCGATGACGGTGGACAGCCGATGCGCCACCACCAGGGTTGTCCGCCCCCGCGACACCTGTCGCAAAGCGGCCTGGATGTCCTTTTCCGTATGGCTGTCGAGCTGGCTGGTGGCTTCGTCGAACAGCAGGATGGCGGGGTCCTTCAGGATGGCCCGCGCGATGGCGACGCGCTGCTTCTCGCCGCCCGACAGCTTCAGGCCGCGTTCACCGACGGTGGTGTCATACCCCTTTGGCAGGGAGCTAACAAAATCGTGCAGGGAGGCCAGGCGGGCGGCGCGCTCGACCTCGTCCCACGGGGCGTCCGGATTGCCGTAGGCTATGTTGTATCCGATGGTATCGTTGAACAGGACCGTGTCCTGCGGCACCACCCCGATGGCCCGGCGCAAGGACGCCTGCGTGACGGCGCGCACGTCCTGCCCGTCGATGGTCACGCGTCCGGCGGTAACGTCGTAGAAGCGATACAGCAGGCGGCCGATGGTGCTCTTGCCGGCGCCGGAAGGGCCGACGATGGCCACCGTTCGTCCGGCGGGAACCTCCAGGTCTATGCCGCGCAGGACGTCGCGCTCCGGGCCATAGGCGAAGCGCACGCCCTCGAACCGCACGGTACCGCCCTCGATCCGCATGGGCGGGGCGTCCGGCTTGTCGGCGACCTCGGGCGCCTGATCCCGCAGGCCGAACATGAGTTCCATGTCCACCAGCGCCTGTTTGATTTCGCGATAGACCATGCCGAGGAAATTGAGCGGCATGTAAAGCTGCATCAAATAGGTGTTGACCAGCACGAAGTCGCCCGGGGTCATGGTGCCGGCAACGATGCCGCGTCCGGCCATGCTCATGATGACCACCAGCCCGACGGCGATGATGGCGCCCTGGCCCATGTTCAGGATGGACAGCGAGCCATGCGACTTCACGGCCGCGTTCTCGTAGGCCATCAGGGCGCGGTCGAAGCGGCGCGCCTCGTGCTCCTCGTTGCCGAAGTACTTGACCGTCTCATAGTTCAGCAGGCTGTCGATGGCCTTGGTGTTGGCCTCGGCGTCGTGCTGGTTCATGGTCCGGCGAAAGCTCAGGCGCCAGTCCGTGATGGCCAGCGTCCAGAGGATATAAGCCGCCATGGTGGCCACGATGGCGGCGGCGAAGGTCCAGTCGTACATCCACCACAGGATGGCGCAGACCATGATCAGCTCGATCACCGCCGGGCCGGCACGGAAGGCGAACAGGCGCAGCACGATCTCTATGCCACGGGTGCCGCGTTCCACCACCCGCGACAGGCCGCCGGTCTGGCGGTCCATGTGGAAGCGCAGCGACAGTGCGTGCAGGTGGCGGAAGGTGTCCAGCCCGACGACATGCATGGCGCGTTCGACCACGCGCGCGAACACCAGGTCGCGCAGCTCGTTGAAGGCGACCGTGCCGACCCGCGCCAGGCCATAGGCCACGATAGCCAGCACCGGCACCGCCGTCACCGTCGCCGGCACAGAGAGAGCATCGACCGCGCTCTTGTAAAAGATGGGCACATAGACCGTCGCCACCTTGGCCAGCAGCAACAAAACAACCGAAACGACCATGCGGCGGCGCAGCGCCGGTTCGTTCCGGGGCCAAAGGTGCGGCAGCAGCCGGCCGAGCACGCGCCACTCGCCGCGCACGCCGTCCGGGCTGGCGGGGGGCATTTCGGTCTGACGCTTTTTCACGGGGGGACTCTCCGGCTTCGCTCCGCCGCGCGCCCGCTGGTGCGAGGCGCCGGGTTGTCGATACACCTAATCCCCCGGGGGCCGGACCGCAAGGCGGCGCGCGGCCGATCAGGGCGGTGCGGGCAGATGAAGCCGAAAGACGCTGCCCTGCCCCGGCGTGCTGTCCAGACCGATGCGGCCGCCATGATGTTCCACGATACGCTTGGCCAGCGCCAGCCCGACGCCGGTGCCGGGGTACTCGTCGAGAGCGTGCAGACGCTTGAAAAGCTGGAAGATTTTTTCCAGGTCGCCGTCGGCGATGCCGACGCCGTTGTCGGCCACCTCGATGACGTGCATGGCCTTCTCGCGATGCGCCCGCACCATCACCCTGGGCGGCACACCGGGACGATGAAACTTGATGGCATTGCCGATCAGGTTCTGCATCAGCGAGACAAGCTGGGTTTCGTCGCCGCTGACCATGGGCAGGGACTCGACCGTCACCGAAGCGTGCGAATCCAGCTCGGCCAGGCGCAGGTTCTCGCGCGCCGCCTGAACCACATGATTGAGGTCCACGGCGGCGAACGGCCGGCCCCGGGTGGAGACACGGGAATAGTCCAGCAGGTCCAGGACCAGCGACTGCATGCGCCGGCCCCCCTCCATGATGAAGTCAAGGAACTCACGCGCCTCGCCGTCCAGGCGGTCGCCGTGGCGTTGCCCAAGAAGTTGCGAATACGCCACGATGGTGCGGATCGGTTCTTGCAGGTCATGGGAAGCGACATAGGCGAACCGCTCCAGTTCCGCGTTGGACCGGATCAGGGCATCCATTGTGCGCTGGGCCCGTTCGTGTTCGGCCTTGCGCTCGGTGACGTCTCGGGCCGTACCCATGACGTGCTGGCGCCCGGTTTCCTCGTCGGTCACGGCGCGGCCGATGGCGCGCACCCAGCGCTCCTCGCCACCGGGATGGAGAACGCGAAACTGGCAGTCGAAACTTGAGCCCGTCTCGATCGCCGCGCCTGCCGCCGCCATGGTTGGCGGCCAGTCCTCGGGATGGACCCGGGCTTCAAAGTCCTCCAGCGAGACCTCTCGTTGTTCGCGCGGGAAGCCGAACAGGCGCCCCTCCTGGCCGGCCAGGGTGATCCGCCGCGTGTTCGTATCCCAGTCCCAGATTCCCAGCTCGGCGGACTGAATGGCCAGATCAAGCTGGCGCTTGCTGTGTTCCAGTTCGGCCCGGGTGGCATAGTCCCGGGTAACGTCCCGGAACACCATGACAACCCCCAGAAGGGTGCGGTCTGAGTCCCGGATGGGCGCGGCGGAATCGGCGATCTGGCGTTCGATGCCATGACGCGAGGTCAAGGTGGTGTGGTTGGCCAGCCCGATGGTTCGGCCCTCCGCGATGACCCGGGCGATGGGCGAGGACACGGGCTCGCCGTTGAGGCTGCTCTTGAGGCGGACGATGCACGCGAACGGCTGGCCGCGGGCCTCATCAATGGTCCATCCGGTGAGGGCCTCGGCAATCGGGTTCATGCGCGTGATGAAGCCGGCTTTGTCGGTGGCCAACACGGCATCGCCGATGGACTGCAAGGTAACGTCCAGTTCGTGCTCGTGCCAGGCCAGCTTTCGCAGCAGGCGGGCCACCGTCATGCCGGCGCCGGAGACGATGGCCGCCAGCACCGATTCCAAAAGAAGCTCCTGGCGCACCATGGCCTCAAGCACGGTCGGCAGCAGGGGCGCGTCCCTCAGGAAGGAGAAGATCACGCCAATGATGGGCATGGAGAACACCTGGTAGCAGGCCATCACCAGCAGTCCCCAGCCGGCGGCATACAGGGTCAGGCTCGACAGTCGCGTCAGCCAGCGGGCATGGACGAACCGGATCACGACAAGCTGCGGAAACAGGTGCGCAAGGTTGGCCAGGAAGGCGCTCAGATGATCGATTTCGTGGTGACCGGACAGGGCGACGGCACACATCACCAGGACGGCCAGCCACAGCCTGTGCAGCAGGGCGAAGGCCATGAAGGCGAACACCTGGCGGCCGTCGATGAACAGTTCGGAATGCGGAATGTTGACGCTGGCATAACTGGCCAGCACGCCGGCCAGCCCCAGGCTGCCGGCCAGAATCAGGTCGCGCCGCAAATCACCCGGCTGCTTTTCCGAATAATGGCGCCGTGGTTCTTTGACCCTGTTTTCGGCGGGTCTGATCATGGTCACCGGCCCCGGCATGGCCTCCGTCCAGGACGGCGCCGCGCGAATGTGGATTTTGCTGTAGTTTAGTATAAAGCGGGCGCAGATTGGAACAGAGCACTTTATGCGCGCGCGGTTTTCCGGCCCATGCCCGGGCAGATCAGTCCTCCGGCGTCGCGCCGTTCATCGCCTCGGTCATCAGGAACGCCGGCGCCTGCCGCGGGCAGCGGGGCAGACCGCGCCACAGGCGGCCCCTGGCCTCATAGAAGCAGTGGGCTTCTGGCATCATGTCGTCGGCCGGTCGGGCTTCCGGCGGACAGTCGTCGTGACCGGCCCTGATACGGCCGTCGTCCCCGTACAGGCACAGAATGACGGTGGGGCCGCGCGCCGGCGACGGATCATCGGCGGCGCCCGCGCCCGCAACCGGCACCAGGACGGCGAACACGAGCATGAACACGAGCACAAGGGCGAGCGCCGACCCTGGCGCCAGGACCGGCGGGGGGGGGGGGCCGTCCCCCCCCATCCCGCCGCCGCGACGGCGCGGGG
>CAYFTQ010000020.1:0-14194 GCA_964346035.1 uncultured Roseospira sp.
CCTTGTGGAACAGCTTGCGGCGGCTCTCGGGCTGGCTTTCCAGGCCGCGCAGGATGCGCGTGCGCATGGTTTCATACAGGCGCGGCACGGCCGTCATGATGGTCGGCTCGACCTCAAGCATGTTTGTGGCCAGGCGGTCGATGCCCTCTGCGAACCACACCTCGGCGCCGATGAAGATGGGAAAGTGCAGCCCGGTGGTATGCTCGTATGAATGCGACAGCGGAAGGAAGGACAGGAACCGCTCGCGCTCCAGGCGCAGCCCCTCCAGCAGGCCATGGGCGCCGTGGCAGTTGGAAAGGATGTTGCGATGGGACAGCATGACGCCCTTGGGCGCACCACCGGTGCCGCTGGTGTAGATGATGGCCGCCAGGGCATCCGGCTCCAGCGTCCGCGCCGGCCCTGGCGTGGCGCGGCCGTCGTGCCGGGCGAGCAGATCGGACCACGCCAGCACGTCAACCCCCGTGTGCTGGTGCAGGTGGGGGTCCTCCACGGCGATGACCAGCGGCGTCTCGCGGGCCTGCGCGGCCGCCTCCAGCGCCCGCGGGGCCAGCCGGGGCGTGGAGACGATGAACACCCGCGCGCCGGAATCGTCCAGCACATGCAGGTGATCGGCCACCGTGTTGGTCACGTAGCAGGGTGTCACCACGGCGCCGGCCATCAGGATGCCCAGATCGGCGATGAACCATTCCGGCCGGTTTTCCGACACCAGCGCGACCCGATCGCCAGGACGGACGCCTTGCTCAACCAGGGCGTGGGCAAGGGCGAAGGCCGCGTCGCGCACCGCGCCCCAGGTGACCGGCTGGTAGCTGCCGTCCTGCTTGGACCACAACAGCGGTTCGTCGGCGAAGCGTTGGGCCTGGCCGAGAAAAACATCGACAAGGGTCCTGGCCGACCCATGGTCCACGGCCCGATGATGATCGGACGACATGATGAACAACCCTCCCTGCCCGTCGCGGCGTGCGCGCCACCCGCTTCCGGACGGCCCTGGCACCTGTTCGTCGGCCCCTCTTGAAGGCCGTTGCCGTCATACTTTCCCGCCCTGCCCACCATGGCAAGGGCGCCGTGGCCGCAATCGGGTCCGCATCGACGGTGGATTCCGGCCTGCTCCCTTCCCATATCGCGAACACGGCATGAAGGAGACCCCCACACCATGGCCCCGAAGACCCCGATCGCGAACAGCCCGGCCGCCGATGGCGGCGAACCCGGCCCCGAATCGCTGCCCGGCTGGGACCTGTCGGACCTCTATGTTGGTCCCGAGGACGCCCGCCTGAAGGCCGACCTGGATGCCGCGCGCGCCTCTGCCGGCACGTTCCGGGACCGCCACCTGGACCGCGTGAGCGCCCTGTCCGGCGCCGAGCTGGGCGCCACCATCGCCGAATTCGAGGGCCTCAGCGAAACGCTGTATCGCGCCATGTCGTTCGCCCAGCTCCTGCATGCCGCCGACCAGACCGACCCGGACATCGGACGCTTCCACCAGGGCGTTCAGGAGACGGTGACGGAAATCTCGTCGGCCCTGCTGTTCTTTACGCTGGAAATCAACCAGATGGACGACGACGCCCTGGCCGAGCGCCTTCAGGCGCCGGAGGTGGCGGCCTATGCGCCCTGGATTCGCGACGTGCGCGCCTTCCGCGCCCATGAACTGCCGGAGGCCATGGAACGCCTGCTGCACGAGAAGGACATCGCCGGGCGCTCCGCCTGGGTGCGGCTGTTCGACGAGACCCTGGCGCACCTGCGCTTCGACATCGATGGCCGCGCCCTGACCATCACAGAGGCCCTGGACCGCCTGTCCGACGGCGATCGCGCGCGGCGCGAGACCGCCGCCAGGGCCATCGGCGCCGGCCTGGGCGCGCAGACCCGCCTGTTCGCCCACATCACGAACACGCTGGCCAAGGACAAGCAGATCGACGACCAATGGCGGACCTACCCGCACCCGGTCGCGGCCCGCAACCTGGCCAACCATGTCGAGGACGAGGTCGTGGATGCCCTTGTGGGCGCGGTTCGCGACAGCTACGCCGAAACGGCGCACCGGTACTATGCCCTCAAGGCGCGCTGGTTCGGGCTGGATACGCTGGCCTACTGGGACCGCAACGCCCCCCTGCCCGACGCCGAGGAGCGGCGCTATTCCTGGGACCAGGCGCGCGAGACCGTGCTGGGCGCCTATCACGCCTTCAGTCCCCGGCTGGCCGACATCGGGCGCCAGTTCTTCGACAATCCCTGGATCGACGTCCCGCCCCGACCCGGCAAGGCCTCTGGTGCGTTCGCCCATCCCACGGTGCCGTCCGCCCATCCCTATCTGCTGCTGAACTTCATGGGCCGCACCCGCGACGTCATGACCCTGGCGCACGAACTGGGCCACGGTGTTCACCAGATGCTGGCCGCGCCCAAGGGCGTGCTGCTGTCGGACACGCCGCTGACCCTGGCGGAGACGGCCTCGGTCTTTGGCGAGATGGTGACCTTTCGCGCCATGCTGGACGGCGAGACCGACCCGCGCATGCGCCGGACGCTGCTGGCCGGCAAGGTCGAGGACATGCTGAACACCGTGGTGCGGCAGATCGCCTTTCACGACTTCGAGCACCGCGTGCATCTGGAGCGGCGCGAGGGACAGCTTTCCGAGCCGCGTCTGAACCGGATCTGGATGGACATTCAGCGCGAAAGCCTGGGGCCCGCGTTCTCGTTCGACCCGGAATACGCCCACTACTGGACCTATATTCCGCACTTCATCCACACGCCTTTCTATGTCTATGCCTACGCCTTCGGCGACTGTCTGGTAAACAGCCTGTATGCGGTTTATCAGGCCGGCGGCGTACCGGACTTCCAGGACAAGTACCTGGACATGCTGGCCGCCGGCGGAACGCTGCGCCACCGCGAATTGCTGGCGCCGTTCGGCCTGGATGCCACCGACCCGGCCTTCTGGCGCCGGGGCCTGGACGTACTGAAGGGATTCATCGACGAACTGGAACAGGTGGCCTGACATCATGGCCGGACAAGGCAACGACAGACGCGAAAGCAACTCGCTGGGCGGCCGCGTAAAGCGCTATGCCCAGGTGTCCAGTTCAATGAGCGGGTTCGCGGCGCGCGCCGCGGGCGAGCGTTATCTGGGCATGAAGTTCGACAAGAGCCGCCAGGCGGAGGACCTGCGCGAGGCCCTTGGCGGCCTGAAAGGGCCGTTGATGAAGGTGGCGCAGATCCTGTCCACCATCCCGGAGGCCCTGCCCGAGGACTTCTCCCGCGAACTGTCACAGCTTCAGGCCGATGCACCCCACATGGGCGGACCGTTCGTGCGCCGACGCATGCGCACCGAACTGGGGCCGGACTGGCAGAGCCGCTATCGCAGTTTCGATCAGACGGCGGCGGCGGCGGCCTCGCTGGGGCAGGTTCATCGCGCCACCCTGCATGACGGCACACCGCTGGCCTGCAAGCTGCAATATCCGGACATGGCCTCGGTGGTGGAAGCCGACCTCAAACAGTTGCGGTGGATCATCACGCTTTACCGCCGTTATGATACGGCCATCGACCCCAGCGACATTCACGCCGAGATCACCGAGCGCCTGCGCGAGGAACTGGACTACGCCCGCGAGGCCCGCAACATGGCCTTGTACCGCCACATGCTGGACGGCGTGCCGACGGTCCACATTCCGCGCGTCATCCCCGAGTTGTCCACTCGGCGCCTGCTGACCATGACCTGGATGGACGGTCAGCGCATGCTGAGCTTCGTGGACGCGCCGGCGGAACAGCGCAACGAAATCGCCATGAACATGTTCCGGGCGTGGTATGTGCCGTTCTATGAGTACGGCGTCATCCACGGTGACCCGCACCTTGGCAACTATACCGTTTGCGATGACAACAGCATAAACCTTCTGGACTTCGGCGCCATCCGCGTCTTCCGGCCGAATTTTGTCAGGGGCGTGATCGACCTGTTCTTCGCGCTTCGCGACAATGACAATGACCGCGCCGTCCATGCCTATGAGCTGTGGGGCTTCCGGGACCTCGACACGGATCTGATCGAGGTTCTCAACCTTTGGGCGCGGTTCATTTATGCGCCGTTGATGGAAGACCGCACCCGTCACATCGCCGAGACCAACAGCGGCAACCAGGGCCGCAGCGTGGCCGAGGGCGTGCACGCCAAGCTCAAGGCCGTCGGCGGGGTCAAGCCGCCGCGCGAATTCGTGCTGATGGACCGCGCCGCCATCGGGCTTGGCTCCGTCTTCATGCACCTGAAGGCGGAGATCAACTGGTACAAGATGTTCCGCGACCTGATCGACGAATTCGACGTGGATGCCCTCGCGTCACGTCAGAAAAAAGCGCTGGACGCCGCACAACTCTCCCTGGCCGACGATCCCGACGGGCCGCCGACCGACGCCCGAACGCCCCGTTCGGCTTAGGAAACCGGAACGGCGCGCGTCCCCATGACGACCGCGATACAGCACGTCCGGTGCCGATGCGCATCCTTGTCGAGAGGTATCGGGTACCGCTGTCCGCGTCACTTGATACCATCGCACCGGCACCGGCCTGTTCCCGCGCCGCCCGGCCATCCACAGAATGCCGGCGTTGGGTGACCGGCAGGGAAAAGGGTCCACGATGGTTCCCGGTGGTCGTCGGCAGATGCTACAGGCGTCGGCCCGGCGCGTGGATACGACGTTGCCGTGTCATCGACGGCGCATCAATAGAAACGAATAAGAATCAAGATATACACTCTGAAAGTGCAAGCGCGCCCTGTGTCCGGCATTGGAGTCCCGCCGCCCGACGCAACCACGCGGCGTCGGCACACAGGCATTGAGGTTCAGCCTGTTCAGCAAACCACGTAATATGGACACGCGGTTGAAATCCGCATTTGAATTGACGGTAAAGGGCAGCGCAAAGCACGCCCCATTGACGATTGTCATTCATACGAACCTCGGCCGGGTCTACCGTAAAACACCCTTGGCGACGAGACCGTTTCTTGTGCGATGCAATGCAGGGACTCTTTCTTGCGTTGCGCGGACGCGGGTGTCGCGCCTTTTCGCGCCTTCTGGCCTATGTTCGTCTTGGCCATGCGACGCCAGCGGGAGGGTGCCCGTCGCGGGCACCGTCTGCCCATGCACGAAGCTTGTTGGTCGGAAGCCGCCGCCGGAGCGGCCCATCCGGGCCCCGCCCCCAGGCGGGTGGACCCTGTGGATGTCGCCGTTGCGATCGTCGATCGTGGCCTGCGCCTCTTGAAAATGGACGCCACGGCGGCCAGGCGGGTGGGGTTGACCGGCCTGCACATGGTCGGCGGCCATCCCTTTGCCGCCCAGATCTGGATTGCCGGGTCGGATGGCGTTCACGCCATTGAGGTCCTGCCCCATGTGTCCGACGCCCCCCTGGCGCCGGCCGGGGCCGCGCGGGCCGACCTGCTGGCGAGTTTCTTCCCCGCACCGGGCACCGACGCCTTCGATGCCCTGACGACGGATGAACAGAAGGCTCGCCGCGATCCCGGCTTTGACGCCAGCGGCGCCCCCGACCACGCCCTGACCCACGCCCTGTTCGGCACGCCCCTGTTCGGGGTCGGACTGCTGCGCCTGGCGCTGGACCCGAGCGGACACGCCATGGCGGTCCAGGGGCTTTCGGGAACTGCGGCCGGATGGGCCGTGGTGCGCCCCCTGCTTGATCTGATCGTGACACTTCTGGCCTTTGTTCACCGCGTGGCGCCGCTCACGGTCGTTGGTGTGGCGCCAGCGTCCGCATCCGGAACCACGATCCACGGGCTGCATGCCGTGCTGCCTTGCGGCCGGGTGCATCCGACCTCCGGGAGCGACGGACCGTCCGTCGGGGCAGCCGCATTCGTAGCGGCGGCCGCTCAGGCCGGCATGGCGCCGCCAGCCTCGGCGGCACCGGAACGCTGGTGGAGCGCCGGCGCCTGGGAGCTTGTCCCCGACGACGCCCTGTGCGCCTGCCAGGCTGCCGACAGCGGTCATGACCATGATCACGGTCACGGTCACGGTCACGGCCACGGTCATTCCCTCGCCCCTGACCACGTCGGCCCGGCGCCGACCGGTGGCCGATCATGAGCCGCGCGGCAATCGGCCGCCGCGCCCTGTGTCGCGGCCTGGTGTCGCGCGCCGCCCGCGCGGTCGTCGAGGGACCGGGCGGAACCCTCGCCAGCCTGGGTGACGCGGCGTGCCCGCCCACGCCCTCGTCCGGCGCCTCACCCATGCCCGAAACCGAGGCGGCCCCCGACCCGACATGCGGGCCGGTGCCGGGCTTCTTCGACAGTTTCGAGCAGTGTCACACCCTGATCGCCGAGATGCGGCCGTTCCTGGCCGACGCCATCCGCGATCTGGGTCTGGATCCGCGCGGCAAGTCCGATGTCGAGCTGGCGCGCGAGATCATGGCGCATCAATGCGCCGCCCCCGCGCCGGGTTCCGAACCCGAGCCCGCGCGGTGTTCTCCCGACGACCGGACCCCGGCGACCGCGCCGGAGTCGGCCGACCCTCTGTCCGCAAAGGTCTAGCGCCATGCCAAACACGGAGACGGTCGAGCGCTATGGAGACGGCTATCTGGAAGAGCGCAATCTCGTCCAACGCTGGCCTACCCCCATTCCGCAGATCCTGAACCTGATCCTTCTCGGAGCCCTGTTCTATGCCACATGGTGGATTTTCCAGGATCCGCGCGGCTGGATGCGCATGTACACCCCGTACGTCGGGTACATGTACTGCCGCTGGCTGCTGATCATCTTCATCTGGATGGTCTACATCTTCAATTTCTGGCCGTTCCGTCGTGCCTGGCTGGAGCGCACTCATCCGCTGATCAAGGCCGTGCTGCTGACCGGTGTGGCGGTGGTCCTGATGATGGTTGTCATCAAGGGCTTCTTCGAGGGCCTGCTGGGCAACTACGCGATGGCGTATTTCAACCCGGCCGAAATGGAGAAGCTGGGCATTACCGGCTTTTTTGCCGAGGAATACGCCGCCCTTGCCATCCTGATGTTCGCCGCCCTGGCGTCGTGGCTGTCGCCGGCCTGGATCGTCGGCATGGAAGGCGCCCCCTGGCACAAGGAACGCCAGCCGGTGCGCGGGCTGACCATCCTGCTGGTGACCTTCTTCCTGTCCACCATCATCTTTTTCATGACCATGCACCCGCACATGGGCATCCTGTATAAGGAATGGCAGTCCTTCGCCGCCATCGCGCCGCCCTGGTGGCACGATTTCGCCGATACCGTCAGCGGCAACTTCCATGTCTCTTGGATCATGTGCTGCACGGTCGTGGTCTGGTTGGTGGAAACCATCTGGGAACGCTATCCGTTCCGCGTCATCCGTCATGACTGGGCACGCCGGTTCGCCACCTTCTTCGGCATCGTCGCCATCGCGTTCGCATGCCACTTCTTCCTGTACTTCGCGCAGGAGCTGTGGTGGGGCGAAGCCGTGCGCGGCACCCGCCGCCTGATGGCGCCCGACTGGCGCTGGCTGCATGTCGGCGAAATGATGATCTTCTTCCTGCTGCCGGCGCTGTTCATCACCTTCTATCTGGGCAACTGGCCGAAAAAGGGCAGCCCGACCAGCCGGATCCTGATCCGCACCCTGGTCACGCTGGTGGCCGCCATCGTCATCTACTGGCTGTACTACAACACCAGCCACCTGGCCCTGGGCACCCAGAAGGGCTTCAGCCATCCGCAGCAGTTCCCCATGATCCCGACCATCTGGCTGATCAACATCATGCTGATCAATCACTGGTTCATGGACAACTGGCCCGGCTGGAAAATCGCGCCCCAGACCGCCGCCGTCCGGACCGAACAGGCCCGAACCGCCCCGGTCGATGCGTCCCTGAAACCGGCCGAGTAAGGAAAGGAGGTCGCCATGAACAGTTACACCAAGGGCCTTCTGACCGGCCTTCCCGTGGGCGTCGTTCTCTACTTCGTCGTCGTCTTCGCCCTGAAGTGGGCCGGCACACTGCCGCTCATGATGGACTGGTAGGTCAACCCCAGCATCAATGGGCCGGGTTCGGCACTCAGTCGCCGCCCGGCCCCGGGAGTACACAGACATGACCGATTCCACGAACGGCCCCGATGGCAACCGTCGCGCCTTCCTGCGCGGCGCCGCCGGGGGCACCGCCCTGGGCGCGCTGGGCATGATGGGGGCCTATTCCTATTCCCCCATGCGCCGCGCCCATTTCGACACCGCCGAGTCGGAAAAGGCCGACATCGGCGCCGTCAAGTCGCTGAAGGTCACCAACATCTCGGAGACGAGCTGGTTCAGCAACACCGACCTGATCGGCGACATCCGGGGCGCCGGCGGCCTGCTGGTCAACCAGTACAAGTTCAACTGGCCGCCCTTCGCCGACAAGAACGGCAAGCTGGCGGGCGGCTCCTATGCCGACGGCATCAAGCACATCAAGGCCGATCTGCCCAACAACCTTGAACGGGCCTGGGAATTCCAGCTGGAGAACGCCGTTCATCCCGAGAACGCGGGCGGTTATTCCGCGCTGCTGGAATTCGAGATGCGGGACGGCTCCACCAAGCGCATCCTGCTGGATTCCGGCTGGTCCTATGACTGGATCGACAAGGCGTTCCAGCGCGAGGGCATCGACACCATGCTGGCCAACGGCGAGATCGACGTCCTGGTCATCTCGCACGAACACTTCGACCACTTCTGGGGCTTCCCGGTGTCCATGAAGTACGCCCCGGACATCGACGTCTACGTTCCGGACGGCTTCTATGAGGAGGGCTTCCAGTACATCAAGGACTCCGGTCATCGCGGCAAGCTGCACGTGCTCAAGCCGGGCCTGACCACGCTGTTCGACGGCGTTGCCCTTTACAACTTCGCCATCCCCATCATCACCCGGGTCTATGGCGAGATGTCGTTGTACGTGAACATCGAGGACAAGGGCCTGGTCTCGGTCACCGGTTGCTGTCACCAGGGCATCATCCGGTTCGCCGAAACGGCCCAGAAAGAAATCAAGATGGACAAGCTGTACGGCATCTACGGCGGCTTGCACATCAGCCCGTTCGACGACTGGGATCCCAAATACGACGATCTTGTCTTTACGCTGGGTGACTATGGATTCGAAAAGATCGGCGCCAATCACTGTACCGGTCTGCTGACGGTCAAAAAGTTCATCGCCCGTGGCCTGCCGGTGGTGCAGGGCACAGCGCGATTCGGCAGCAAGGACCCGGTCTATCTGGGCAACGGCGACCAGATCGGTTTCGGCCGTGACGTGGCCCTGATGAGCCCGGCCAGCGTCGAAGCCTCACCCGCCGCCTTTACCCCGGCCGCCTCCGGCGGGGCCGACGACACCGTCGAGGGAGCCACGTACTAGCCATGACCCTGACCCGCACGGGGGCCGCGCTCGCGGCCCTCGGCCTGCTGGCCCTGCCGAGCTCCGGCGTGCTGGCGGCCGAAATCACCTTCCTGTCCGTGGGCGGGCCGCCATCGGTGGCCAAGGCCCACACCTTCAAGGCCATCCTGGAGGCCCTTGGCAGCGAGCACACCGCCCGCGTCAGCACGGTGGACGCCGACGGTCTTGTGGGCTCGCTATCGGTCGATGCCCCGCAAGTCACCTTCGACCTGCCGCCGGAGGCGCTGTCCGGGGTGGACCTGGAGGCCAAGGGGTTGATCGACCTCGGCCCCAACCAGATGGGCGCCCTGCCGCAACGCCAGACCGTGGTGACCCAGGCGCTGGCGGACGAGGCGCCGGAGGTGGCCGAGGTCCTCAACCTGTTCTTCGTCTCTGAAAGCCGGCTCGACGAGATGGGCTCCATGGTCGCCGAGGATGGGTCCATCGCC
The DNA here is from genome assembly GCA_964346035.1 of uncultured Roseospira sp. GTDB lineage: Bacteria > Pseudomonadota > Alphaproteobacteria > Rhodospirillales > Rhodospirillaceae > Rhodospira. The sequence continues at coordinate 9,735 of CAYFTQ010000020.1, forward strand.
CAGGCCGATCTGGCCGCATGGGTGCAGGACAACGAGCCCTGGATCCGCAACATGCTGGCGCTGTGTCCGCAGTTCAGCGCCGGCGCCTGCGAGTCCGGCGGCGACGGCAACCGGCCGTTCAAGGCCAAGGACTGGTACGGCACCCCGGCTTCGGACCGCTAGTGCATCGACCCGAACGAAGGCATCGGCCTGAGTTCGGTAAGTTGATGCATCGACACGTGCATCGACCCGAACGAAGGCATCGGCCTGAGTTCGGTAAGTTGATGCATAAAGAATGGTCTCGTGCGCGGACATATGGCTTTCTTGTGTTTGTCAGAGCCCGTCCGGAATGTTCTGAAAACCGCACTATGGTGTGGCTGCTACCCGGAACGACGTGTCACATGCTGTGTACCCAATGGCTTTCCGGACAGACACTCAGAGCACGAGCGCACACCGACAATCGTAATCGAGAACGTGTGCGGCGAGGAACGCCGTCAAGGGCCAATCCCTTGACGGCGTCGCCGCGTGGGCGGGTCGCAGCAGGCGCGCGGCGCCCGATAGACCCGGTTCGACCAACCCGCGATCAGGCCGCCATGCCGTTGTCCCACACCAGATAGAGCAGGCTGGCCGTCAGAGAACCGAACAGGCCGAGTGAGACGTACAGCGCGAACACCGGCCGGCGCACCAGGGCGAACACGGCCATGGCAGCCGGAATGCTGGTCACGCCACCGGCCAGCATGAAGGCCAGCCCGGCGGCCGGTACCATGCCCAACTCCATCAGCCCGGCCACCGTCGGGACGGCGGCATAACCGTTCAGGTAGGACGGGATGCCCACCAGCGCCGCCAGCGGCACCGCCCACCAGACGTCGCCGCCCAGCCACGCGCCCACCGCCTCGGCCGGCACATAGGCCAGCATCAGGCTTTCCACCAGATAGGCCAGCGTCAGCCACTTCAGCAGGAACAGGCCGGTCTCGCGGCTGGTCCCGGCGAAGGTCTCGCGCCGCTCCGGCGCCTGCCAGAAGCGCCAGGCCACCGGCTCCGGCCGCAGGCTCTTCCGGGACGCACAGCACGAGGGACCGACACCAGGCCGCATGACATCCACCAGCCCGCCCCGGCGCACCAGCGCATGCGTGACCGCTCCGCCCAGCAGGCCCAGGCCCACCGCCGCGCCGGCCTTGGCCAGCGTCAGCGACCAGCCGAACTCGCCCAGCATCAGCAGGAACATCTGCGGGTCCATCAGCGGCGAGGCCAGCCAGAACGCCATCACCGGCGCCAGCGGCACGCCGACAGCCAACAGCGCGGCAATGATCGGCACCACACCGCAGGAGCAGAACGGCGACAGCGCCCCGAACAGCGCCGCCAGGGTAATGACCCGCGCCGGGTTGCCGCCGGTGGCGCGCGCAATCTGCTGATCCAGGCCGGTGGCCTTGGTCCAGGCGGCGACCAGCACCGAGACCAGCAGAAACGGCAGGATGCCCCACAGGGCCTCGGCGGTGAAGGTCACGCTCGGCCACGCCTGCGGCGGGTCCAGCAGGGCCAGTGCGGCCACGACGGCCAGGGCCGCCAGCCAGACGCGATCGACCCGGCGCCAGAGCGCGCCAGGCGACCACCCGGCGGCGGGGGGCGTGGTGGTCCGGACAGTCTCGGTCATGGGACGCCTCTCTGGATGAGTGTTGCAGAACAGTCGAACTAAACGGCCAAAAAAAGGGAGCCAAAGAAAGGGGGAAGCGACCGTCAGGCCGCGCCCCGGTTCGCGGGGTCGGCTGCCGCGCACGCCGGCACCCCGGCCAGACCCTGGCAGCAATCGGACAACAGATGGTCCAGCATCGCCTTCGCCGCCTCGGTATCCACGAAGCAGCGCAGCGACCGGCCCTCACGCCGCTGGTGTACCAGCCCCACCATGATCAGGTGTTGCAGGTGGTGCGAAAGCGTGGATTTCGGGATGTCCACGTGCCTCAACAACTCGCCCACGACGGAACCGTCCGGTCCCGCCCGAACCAGCAGGCGGAACACGGCCAGGCGCACCGGATGCCCCAACTCGGCCAGGCAGCGCGCGGTTTCTTCCAGACGCTCGTCGATCATGACGGCACCATACAGCCGGCCGATCGGCTTGTAAACGACTGTTCTGCAATCATCGAATATCCATGGGGCCGCGGCGGCCGACCACGGCCCCCGATCACGGCTCTCGTGCTGGTGCGAATTCCGGGTTAAGTGTTTGGTCTTGGAACCGGTCGGCCGCGCGACAAGGCCGGGTCACCCGCACAGGGTCGGCGCGAGAGGGGGCCGGCCTATCGAAGCGACGCATGGCCATCGTCCTGACAGGTCGGGACACGGGCTGGTGGGGATTGGACGAGACGCGCATGGCCTGGTTCGTGCTCCGACGCCTGATCGGACTGGCGCTGACGCTGCTGGCCGCATCCGGGTTGGTATTCGTGGTGCTGGAGGTTCTGCCGGGCGATCCCGCCCTTCTGGTGCTGGGCGTCAACGCGCGGCCCGACACCCTGGCGGCCCTGCGTGAGGCCATGGGCCTGACCGACCCCGCCCCCTGGCGCTACCTGACGTGGGTGGGCGGGCTGCTGTCCGGCCGCATGGCCGACAGCCTGACCTATGGCGTGCCGGTGCATGCCCTGATCGCACCGCGTCTGGCGGTCAGCCTGCCCCTGGCGCTGATGGCGCTGGCGCTGGCGCTGGCGCTGGCCCTGCCGTTGGGCGTGCTGGCAGCGGCCCGGCGCGGCCGCCCGACCGATACCGTGGTGATGGGACTGAGCCAGGTCGGCGTCGCCGTGCCCAACTTCTGGCTGGGCATCCTGCTGGTGCTGCTGTTCGCGGTCGGCCTGCGCTGGCTGCCAGCGGGCGGCTTCCCGGGTTGGCAGGACGGCCCCGGCCCGGCCCTGGGCGCGCTGTTGCTGCCATCGGTGGCGCTGGCCCTGCCGCAGGCCGCCATCCTGGCGCGGGTGACGCGATCGGCCGTGCTGGACGTGATGAGCGAGGACTACATCCGCACCGCCCGCGCCAAGGGTCTCAGCCGGGGCGCCGCCCTCTGGCGCCACGGTCTTCGCAATGCCCTCATCCCGGTCGTGACCATCATGGGGCTTCAGTTCTCGTTCCTGCTGGCCGGAACCATCATCATCGAGAACGTGTTCAATCTGCCCGGCATCGGCCGGCTGATCTTTCAGGCGGTGGCTCAGCGAGATCTGGTTGTGGTGCGCGACGTCGTGGTTCTGCTGGCGGCAACGGTCAGCCTGGTCAATTTCCTGGTGGACCTGTCCTATGCGGTGCTGGACCCACGCCTGCGCCTGGACCGGCGGGGTGAACCCCATGCCTGAGCGCCGCGCGATCACCCGCCCGCGCGCTGGCTGGGCGCTGGGTCTGGGCGGTGCGATCACCCTGGCGGTGGTGACGATCGCGCTGCTGTCGCTGGCCTGGACGCCGCACGACCCGACCGCGATGGACGTCACCAACAGACTGCAAGGCCCCTCGCCCTCGCATCCGCTGGGGACCGACCACTTCGGCCGCGACACGTTGTCACAATTGATGGTAGGGGCGCGGGTCTCCGTCGCCGTATCGCTGGTGGCGGTCGGGCTGGGCGCCGGCCTTGGGGTGCCCCTCGGGCTGCTGGCGGCGGCCCGGCGCGGCTGGATCGACGAGGCGGTCATGCGCTTAAACGACCTCGCCTTTGCCTTTCCGGCCCTGTTGACCGCGGTCCTGGTCACGGCGCTGCTGGGACCGGGGGCGATCAACGCCATCCTGGCCATTGGCCTGTTCAATGTGCCGGTATTCGCCCGGGTCGCCCGGGGCGCGGCACTGCCGCTGTGGCGGCGCCCGTTCGTGCTGGCCGCACGCCTGTCCGGACGGGGCCGAACCCGCATCTCCATGGAGCACATCGGCCCCAACATCGCCGGCGTCCTGATCGTGCAGGCCACCATCCAGTTCGCCCTGGCCATCCTGGCCGAGGCCGGATTGAGCTATCTGGGCCTGGGCAGCCAGCCGCCCGAGATCTCCTGGGGCCGCATGCTGAACGAGGCCCAGACCTTCATGTTCCTGGACGCCCGCCTGGCCATCCTGCCGGGACTGTCGATCGTGGTGACGGTACTGGGGCTGAACCTGCTGGGCGACGGCCTGCGCGACCGCCTTGACCCGCGTCTGGCCTTGGTCCGGGAAGGCTGAGCCATGGCGCTGCTGACCATCGACGACCTCATCGTCGCCTCGCCGGGGGCGGACGCAACCCTGCTGGACGGCGTCTCCCTGCGGCTGCGCGCCGGCGGCACCCTCGGCCTGGTGGGCGAAAGTGGCTGCGGCAAATCCCTGACCGCGCTGGCCATCATGGGCCTGCTACCGGACGGGCTGGCGGCCAGTGGTTCCGTCCGCCTGGACGGGCGCGCGTTGATCGGCGCGGGCGAGCGCCTCTTGTGCGCGCTGCGCGGGCGACGCATGGCAATGATCTTCCAGGAACCGATGACCGCCCTGAACCCTGTGCGCAC
>CAYFTQ010000021.1:0-14011 GCA_964346035.1 uncultured Roseospira sp.
GTCTGGGCCGTGTCTCAGTCCCAGTGTGGCTGATCATCCTCTCAGACCAGCTATCGATCGTCGCCTTGGTGCGCTTTTACCACACCAACTAGCTAATCGACCGCGGGCCCATCCCAAGGCGATAAATCTTTCCCCCAAAGGGGATATACGGTATTAGCCGTCGTTTCCAACGGTTATTCCGTACCTCAGGGTAGGTTCCCACGTGTTACTCACCCGTGCGCCACTCATTCCGAAGAATGCGTTCGACTTGCATGTGTTAGGCCTGCCGCCAGCGTTCGTCCTGAGCCAGGATCAAACTCTCATGTTGAATGAGCGTTCAAACCAGACTCTGTCATCACATCCGGCCGCCAACTCAAGGAAATGCGAAAACTCCCTCCAGACCACAAAAATAGTCCGGAAAAAGCAATGTCACTTCCATAAAGCTGACGATTTCAGATTACGCGATGGCAGATGGTGTCAGGTTCGTCGCCCCTACGCCAGGGACCAGAACCCGCAGACCGCCGCCCGCGCATCTCTTCCGTCTTATCCACACTGTCAAAAAGCAAACCAGGACGCACTCACGTCCCGGTCCCCAAAACCGGCAAAAACAAACCCGCCCGGCAACACACCGGCCATGCCGTTTCCCCTCTCCCGGCCCCCGACCCGCCCCGCCAGCGCCGCCCCCCCTAAAGAGCCCCCCGCCAGCCCCGCCGCGTCGGGAGCCCGGTTTCTACTCGCACACCCCAACCCGGTCAACCGCTTTTTTGCACTTTCTTGAAAAGTGCGGCGCGGGCTTGAAAAGTGCGGCGCGGGGGCCGGGCCCGACCGGGCAAAGCCCGACCACCAAACGGATCCCCGGACCGCCCTCCGCTTCACCAGCCCCGAGCCCAAAGACGGGCGCCGGGATGGGAAGAGCCGGAATGAGGCGTGAAATATACACCAGGACCTAGTTTTGTACTCCCATCGGCTGCGCAGAGCAATGTTTTTTTCGCCCACCCCCCTGGCGGACACGCCGGCGCGGCCTTCGGCGGCCCCTCCGTCAGCAGGAAAACCGCCTTGTTCAACATCAAGCCTTTACGTACACTCGACCCGCCCTGTACAAGGTCGGGACACGGTCGTGGGTCGTCAGCGGGGGGACGACAACGGGGGGACGACAACCTCGGTTTCCCGGAGCCTGGTCAGTCAAGGCGGCGGCGATCGTCGGGGTCGCGACGGCGGGCGCGCGCGTCCAACCCGTAACGACACGATGCGACACGGCAGGCTGGCCGCCCGTTCGGCGCTGGCTTTCGGGGTCCGGATCGCCTGCGACCGACCCATGGACCGTAACCACACGACTGTCGCGCAGGGATGCGCCACGCAGGAAAACGTCTGGCAAGAACACGTCTGGCAAGAAACGTCTCGCAAGAAGGTCTCGCTCATGTCCTTTCGGAATCCTGGACTGGTCCTGGCGGCGGTCGCCCTGCTGGCCCTGGTTGGCTGTGAATCCGGCGGTAATCCCTTTCCGTCCCTCAACAGCCCGACATCCTATAGCGGCAGCAGCCCACCCGAGCTGGGCTCGACCTACTTCGAGCCCTCGGGTGTTTCGGCAGGCGATCCCACCGGCACGTTCGTGGGGCAGAAAGTGGTCGGGTTCCGCCAGGAACTGGCCGGCCTGCAGAATGCCATCCGTGAGCAGAACAACCAATTGCAGAACATCCGCAACAAAACGATCCAGGATTCCCAAGCCTATCACGAGAACGTCGCCGGCATGAATGCCCGCCTTCAGGTTGGCACCACGCCGGGCAATCCGGTGCTGATGAACCGTTGGGAGCAGGCCCAGGCCCAGCTCAACACCATCAACGACGACATCATTTTCATGAATCAGCTCTCGGCGCAGATTACCACCAGTTCGGCCATGGCCAACTATCTTCTTGATTCGGTGCGGGCCGCCTTCACGCTGTCGGGCGCAGTGGACGAGGACCATCGCCAGCTTCGCGTCCTGGAGGACGAAACCCAGCAGACCGTGGTTCTGATCGAGCGCCTGCTGAAGGAACTGTCGCAGGACATTTCGCGCCAGCAGCAGTACGTCAACAACGAGAAGCAGAACCTGAACACGCAGGCTCTGGCCATCAAGAACGGCCAGCTTTACGGCACAAGTTTCGCCAACCGCCCGATCCTCGGCAATCCGAACGCACAGATGGCGATGTCCGGCATGGCCGGCCCCATGGCCACCTTGGGGGGTGCAGGCCCGATGGCGGGCAGGGGCCAGCCCCTGGTCATGGTGCGCTTCGACCGTGGCTCGGTTGACTACGAGACCGCACTGTACGAGGCGGTCAACAATGCGCTGTCGCGCTATCCCAACGCCAGCTTCCAGGTGATGGCGGTCGGTCCCGCAGTCAACGCGGTCGGCCAGGCCTCGCGCAACACCGCGCAGGCGCGCATGTACGCGGAGCGCGTCGTGCGCTCGTTGCAGAACATGGGCATCGACCCCAATCGCATCACAATGGCAGCCACCACCAGTCCTGCGGCTCAGGACCCCGAGGTGCACGTCCTGCTTCAGTAGTAGGCGCGTGCCGGCGTAGGCGGGTGCCGGTGCCGGCGGTGGGGGGCTGCCCGGTTCGGCCCTGCCCCTGCCCTGCCCCTTGCCCTCACTCATGGGGTGACCGCGCGGTCTGTCCCTGGCCGCGACCGCACCATGGACCGAGCCGGCCAAGCATCGGCCGGCGCGCGTTCCCATGCTCTTCTTTCCTTCGCCATCGGCCGACCCGTATGCGCCTCTGCCATCGGCCTGCCCGATTTCAGACGATACGGTATCTCGCCCTGGCCGCCCAAGGGTCAGCGAAGCGGCCGGGCACACCATCGGTCGTGACCGCCCCCGGGGTGACGCGGCTGTGGCCGGCCCGGTCGTGATTCGATCGCGGGGCCGTGGGCAACACAGCGTTGACGCCCTGCCAGGGTCCCGCAGCAGAACCGGAGCGCAGCGGCGCCGGGCAGGTCTGATCCGCTCCCAACCGGCGACCGTGGGTCGCGCGAGGTCGCGCATGGAAATGCATCAGGTTCGCTACTTCCTGGCCCTGTCGGAATCAATGAACTTCACCCGCGCGGCCGAGGAGTGCAACGTCTCCCAGCCCGCCCTGACCAAGGCCATCCGCAAGCTGGAGGAGGAACTGGGCGGCCAGTTGTTCCGTCGCGAACGCCAGCAAACCCACCTGACCGATCTGGGGCTGCTGATGAAACCGCACCTGGAGGCCGTCATGGCGGCCAGCCAGGCAGCCCGGACAGAGGCGCGCGGATACCAGTCGATGGAAAAGGCGCCCCTGCGAATCGGTGTCATGTGCACCATCGGGCCACGCCGACTGATTAGGTTCTTTCAGCGCCTGGAACAGGATATCCCGAGCCTGGAGGTCAGCTTGCGGGAAGGCCCCGGAACCTGGGTGGTGGATCTGATGATACGGGGCGATTTCGACCTTGCCCTGCTGGCACTGCCCCGCTATCCGGATCGCCTGGACGCGCGCCCCCTGTTCCAGGAACGTTATGTCGTGGCATTCCCGCCCGGCCATCGGTTCGAATCGATGAACACCATCCAGCTCGCCGATCTGAACGGCGAAGACTATCTCAACCGCGGCAACTGTGAGTTCGCCGATACCATGGCCCTGCACCACGGCAACGTGCCCGAGCCAGCCCTGCGCCTGCGCTATGAGTCGGAACGCGAGGACTGGATCCAGTCCATGATCCTGGCCGGCATGGGTTGCGCCATCATGCCCGAAGACCTGCCGATCATGCCCGGACTGCAAACCCGGGAACTGGTGCATCCCGCCGTATCGCGAGAGGTCAGCCTGGTCAGCGTGGCGGGGCGACGCTTCTCGCCTGCCGTGCGGGCCGTGATGTCGCTGGCGGAGCGCTTCGACTGGGGCCCCACGACAGCCTGACGGAGTTCCATGCGAGTCGACCAGTTCGATTTCGATCTTCCGCGCGCCTGCATCGCCGAGCGCCCGGTCAGCCCACGCGATGCCGCCCGGATGCTGCATGTCGGCGCCCACGGCGGCCTGATGGATCGCGCCGTCCTGGATCTGCCCGCAGCGCTGAACCCTGGCGATATCCTGGTTCTGAACGACACCCGCGTCATCCCGGCGCGCCTGTTCGCCCGCGTCGGCCAGGCGCGGGTTGAAGTCATGCTGCACCGGCGCGAGACCGCCGACACCTGGCGCGCCTTCGCCCGGCCGGCCCGCAAGCTGGCGCCTGGAACCCGGCTGGCGTTCAGCCAGGACTTCTCGGCCACATGCACGGACAAGGGCGAGGGTGGCGAGGTCTCGGTGCGCTTCGACCGCGCGGACGACGCCCTGATGGCTGCCCTGGAGCGCCACGGCCACGTCCCCCTGCCGCCCTACATCAAACGCCCGGACGACGACCGGGATCGCACCGACTATCAGACCATCCACGCCCGCGCGGACGGCGCCGTTGCGGCGCCCACCGCCGGCCTGCATATGACCGAACGGCTGTTCGCAGCCCTCGACCGGCGCGGCATCAGGCGCGTGACGGTCACCCTGCATGTCGGGGCCGGCACCTTCCTGCCGGTCAAGGCAGACGACACCCGGGACCACCGCATGCACCTGGAGGACGGCATCGTCACCCGAGAGGCGGCCGAGACCCTGAACACCGCGCGCTCCGCCGGCCGGCGTATTGTCGCCGTCGGCACGACCGCGCTGCGGGTGCTGGAATCCGCCACCCGCCCCGACGGAACCACCCTGGCGTTCAAGGGCGGCACCGACCTGTTCATCACGCCCGGCTATCGCTTCCGCGCCGTGGATGCCCTGATGACCAACTTTCACCTGCCGCGCAGCACCCTTTTCATGCTCGTATCGGCCTTTTCCGGGCTGGCAACCATGCGGGCCGCCTATGCTCACGCCGTTGCCGCGGAGTACCGTTTCTACAGCTATGGCGACGCCTGCCTGCTGGAGCGCCGGGCCCCTGATGGCACAGCAGGGCTGCGAACCCGATTCACAGAAAGCTGATCGAACCGCCCCCGGTTACCGGCAGGTCGCGGGTCGCGGGGTCGCGGGGTCGCGGGCCGTGGCGGCGGCGCCCGTTCCCGGGGACGACGCCGGGCCATCGGCCGCCTCGGCTCGGAGCGGTCTCGCAACGAGCGGTCTTGCGCCAGGATGCAACACCCTACTAGTCTTGCCAGGTCATCGCACCGGCGCAGGCGCGGGCGCCGGGGAGAGCGGCGGACCGACACCCTCCTTGAAAAAGGAATGCGCCGGCGCCCGAAACGGGCCGGGCCTCATCACGCGCGGAGGCATGGCCAGTGGTTCTCCTGACCCTGGGATGCGGACATTGACTGTCTCAACACGGATCTTGATCGGGTTTCTTGGTGTGCTCTCACTGACGGTGGCGGTGGCGGTCGTCGGGTGGGGGGCGCTGGAGCAGGTCGACACGGCCCTGAAAAGCGAACGCGCCAGTTCGGCCGCGCTGGTGCGCCTGGGCGATACGGTCAAACAGGAGTTGAGGGGGCGTCTCGACGCCACCGTCGCGCCGGAGGCCCAAGCCGGCGTCCTGAACGGCCTGAACGAGATTAACGCCCGACTGGATACACTCGCGACCCGAGACGCCATCGACGCCCAGGTCTCGAATGCGCGCGCCGCCGTCGAGCAGTACCGAACCGATTTCCAGGCCTTCCGGCGCAGCGAGGAAGACATGCGCGCCGCAGGAGAGTCCGTGGTGGCGGTCGAAGCGATCCTGAGCGGCACACTAGCCGATGTCATCGCACAGCGCGTCGAACGGCTCGAAAAGACGCGCGCGGATGCCGTCGCGGCCATGACCGATCAGAACACGGCCAATGCCTTGATGAACGCGGCGGGAACCGTCGAGACCGCCGCCGCCGACGCCGCCACCGGTATCGAGCGCTACCGGCACGACAATGATCCGGAAACGGCGCAGGCCGCCGCCGCCGCCGTCGCCAACCTCGTGGCCACCCTGGACCGCCTGAGCGACACGCTGACGTCGGTCGATACCGTCGGGCGGGACGCCCTGCGGGCGGCCAGCGACGGGTTGGATGACGCCTTTTCTACCTTCGACACCCTGGCAACGCGGGCGCGTGCCCGAAAGGCGGATCTGGCCGCCTCCATGGCCACCGCCGATGAGGCCGAGGCGGCGCTCACGGCGGCGCTGACCGAAACGGGGTCCGCCCGGGCCGGGGCAACGGGTCGGGATCCCGTTGCCATCACCGAAGCCGGCGCGTTCGCGGACCTGCGGGTGCTCGCCGCCAGGACGTGGGCCCGGGTGGAGCGCGCCGTTCGGACCGGGGCCGAGGCCGATGGCGCCGCCGCGCAAGAGGCCCTGACCCGACTGCGGGCGCGTGTGACGGCGCTGGCCGACGACGCATCGCCGGCGCAGGCCCGGCGCACGGCCGCCGTGACGCGGGCGGCGAGCGCGTTCCGACAGGCCCTGCTATCCGCGCTGACGGCCTCGGGTGGCATGCATGACATCGCCGCCGTGATAGCCATGGCGGAACGGCGCCTGTCGCAGGCCGCCGATACGCTGGGCGCCCTGACCGATCGCGCGATCGCGGCCGCCCGTGTTACGGCCGATCAGTCCGCCAGCGCCTCTCAACGAATCTTCACGACCTTCGATGCGGCGCAAACCACGATCCGTCTGGCCAATGACCTTGAGGCCGAAGCGGCCCGGATTCGGGAGAACGCCCTGGCGCTTGTCGGATCACGCGACCAGACCATGGTGACCAGGACGGAACAGGCCCTCGACCGATTCGAGGCCATCCGCGCGGATCTGCTGGCCAGCATCGCGCAGACCGATCCGTGGAACGTGGGCGCGATCGAAAGCACGCTGAGCGAGGCGACGGAGGCTCTGCGCCAGACCTTCCAGGCGTTGGTGCGCGACACCACGACAAGCCGGCAGGCCATGGCGGGCATGGACGAGGCGCGCGCGGCGCTGGAGCAGGCCCTGCGCGAGGCCAATGCCGCAACGCTGCGCGAGGCCGCGATGGACCGGGCTTTCGCCCAGAAACTGCTGGCCGGCGGCGCCCTGGTGGCGATGGTGTTCGGGATTGGACTCGCCTGGCGCATCTGCCGCTCGATCGTCGGCCCCCTTCGGTCCTTGCAGCAGGCCATGCGGCGCCTGGCCGACAAGGATCATGCCGTCGAGGTGCCGGGCCTGTCCCGGCGCGACGAGATCGGCACCATGGCCGCCACGGTGGCCATCTTCAAGGAAAACAGCCTGGAGATCGAACGCCTCCAGGTCGAGCAGGCGGCCCAACACCGCCGCAACGCGCGCCGCGTCACGAACGAGATGTTCGCGCTGACCCATGCCCTTGACGATCAGGTGCGCAGGGCCGTCGAGGTTGTGCAGCGGCAGGCCGAGACCATGACCACGGTATCCTCGGACATGATGGAAACCGTCTCCGGGACTCGACAGGGCGCGGAAGCGGCCGCAACCGCCTCGCAGGATTGCGCCAACAGCGTGGACGCGGTGGCGGCCGCCTCCGAACAGATGGCGGTGTCCATCCGCGCCATCAGCGAACAGGTCGATGGTGCCACGGACATCGCCAGCCGGGCCGTTCAGCAGGCCGAGACAACCAACGATCGTGTCGGAGGCATGGCGAAGGCCGCCGCCAGCATCGGCGAGGTGGTCAAGCTGATCAACGATATCGCCAGCCAGACCAACCTTCTGGCGCTCAACGCGACGATCGAGGCGGCACGTGCGGGCGAGGCCGGCAAGGGCTTCGCCGTGGTCGCCAATGAGGTCAAGGGGCTGGCAGGGCAGACCGCCAGGGCCACAGAGGAGATCGGCACCCAGATCAGCGACATGCAGAAGGCCACCGAGGAGGCCATCGCCGCCATCCAGGGCATCGTCCAGGTCATTGACGAAATCAATGTCGTGACGACGACGGTATCGACATCCATCAACGAACAGGCGTCGGCAACCAACGAGATCAGCCGGAACGCGCACAATGCCGCCGCCAGCACCCGCGACGCCTCGCGCAACATCGCCGAACTCTCCAACAGCGCGGATGCGTCAAGCGACCAGGCGCGCGGCGTCGGGGAATCGGCCGCGGCCGTGCGGGAACGCATCCGCGAGATGATGGAGACTTTGGAACGGATCATCAGGGCCGGCAGCGAGGAGGAACGCGCGACCCATGCCCTGCGAACGGTCAACATGGCCGTTCAGGTCATGGTCGGCGGCGAACAGCCGCGCCCCTGTCTGTTGCAGGACATCGCGCTGAGCGGCGTGGGGGTTCTGGATCGCGCCATCGAGGGCGAACGCGGACAGGAAATCCAATTGGATATTCCGGACCTAGGCCGCCTGCCCGCCAGTCTTGTGACCGTCACCGATACGGCAACCCACATCAGGCTGGATATCGACGACGACCAACTGGACGCCCTGGCAACCTTTGTTCAGGCCCGCGCCAAGGCGTCCTGAGGACCGAGGCCGCCCCGGTTTGAACCGCTGCGGGTTGGCCGGAGGCTCCAGGGTTTTATGCCGGCCGACGAAAAGGTTGACCCTTTTCGGAGGTCGGCCGGTGCGGCCGCACCGGCGCCGCGAAGCGGCGTATGGCACTGACCCTGCCGCGAAGCGGCGTATGGCATTGACCGTGACGAGTCAGGGTCAATGCGGTTTGGTGTTAGAGGATGGAGCCATGACCAGGACCGCCACGGCACGGATGCAAAAAGCTCGATTTCCTGCGCCTTTGCGGGCGGTATGGGTCGGTCGCGGTCAGGATGGGAAAAGAGCGCTGGCGGATGGGGTGGGATTCGAACCCACGGGACGGTTTCCCGTCCGCCGGTTTTCAAGACCGGTGCCTTAAACCGCTCGGCCACCCATCCATGTCGGCCAGGGCTGCTTGGTGTGTCAGGCTTGATGCCCCGGCGAGAGCCCTGGCCCCGGCGAGCCGGACGCCATCGCCTCGTCGGCTGGCGACGCGAGGCGCTGAGGCCCTGAGCACCGAGGGAGCGGCGTCGCGCAAAGCCTCGTTCGGGGCTGACCCGAACCTATCGGGGCTGGCGCCAACCGGGATCAGGCGCCCCGGAACCGGACAACCAAAAATGGTGCGGTCGAGAAGACTCGAACTTCCACCCCGTTTCCGGGACAGCGACCTCAACGCTGCGCGTCTACCAATTCCGCCACGACCGCTCGTGGGCGGGCCGATCCCGTGGCCCGCTTGATGGCGTGCTCTTAGCAGAAGCCGCGCATGGCATCAAGTCGGCGTCACGGCTGATCGGCCAACAAGGCCGCCAGCGCCAGGCGTCTGGCGTCCCGCTCCAGTCCGACCCGCCTCAGCGCGGCCACGGTCGCGGCGACCGTTCTCGCGGGGGATGCGGCGGGACCATCCGCTGCCAGCAGGATCAGGGCCCGGGCCACACTTTCGCCGACGCGACCGTCCTCGGCGGCCTGTCGCAGGACGGCAAGAGACTCATCCCCGGGCCGCGCGGCCGCCTCGGCCCCGACGGCGTCGGGGCCGGCCGTCCCGGGCGCGGCCACGGCCTCCATAAACACGCGACGGCTGGTCAGCGCCTGCCAGTGGGCCGCCGTCACGGGGACACCGGCAGCCTCCATCACGGTCAGGAGCCAGCCATGGGCCCGATCCAGCTCGCGTCGCGCCGCCGGCGTCTCACCCAGCCGGGCGGCCAACGCCTGGCGCCAAAGCAACACCCGGTCGGACGGCAGCGCGGCACCGGCGCCCGTATCACCGCCCCCGTCGGCAACCCGGAACAGCGGCCACAGCAGGGCCATGGCATCCTCCGCATCGCGGTCGCCGGCTGCGGCCCGGCGCTCCAGCGCGGCCAACCACGCCCCGGCCAGGTCCGTCCGGTCGCTGGCCAGCAGCGCCCGCGCGAGGGCGCCGACAGCGAACGGCGTGGCGCCGTCCGCCGCCGGGTCCAGACGAGCGATAACGGGCGCGTACAGGGCGGCATGCAAGCCATAGAGGTTGGGCGTGCGCGACCGGCTTGTCTCCAGCACATGCGGCAATCCGTCCAGCAGCCGGTCCGGCCTGGTGGTGCCGGCCAGGATGGCATGGGCCAGGGCGCGGTCGGCGGCCGTCTCACCCTGCATGACCTGAGAGACGGGGGTGGCCAGATCGCGCGGATCGGTCACCGCCCGGCGCCAGGCCATCGCCAGGGAGTTCAGGTCCAGGGCGCCGGCGGCGGCGGCCTGTTCGGCCGCGCGGGCGCGCAGGGCCGGCGGGCCGTTGGGGCCCAACGCCACCGCACGCGCCGTCCAGGGCGCCCCGGGGCGCTGCGAGTCGGCCGGCGCGGCCATATCGGGATACCGACGCAAGAGGGCATAGGCCACCACCGAGGCGCCCGCCAGGCTGTCCACGGACGGCGCGCCGATGCCTGCCTGGCGCTCGGCCAGACGAAAGAACCCCTCGTCCTCGTCCTCGCCCTCGTTCGCAGCGCCGCCCGGCCGCATTTCGCGCACCATGGACAGCCCCATCTGGGCACGCCCGGCGCGCCCGGCCCGCACGTCGCAATAAACCAGCGCCTTCTGCCACAGCATGTCGCGCCGGCGCGCGGCCTCTGCCCGGGCCAGGGCGCAGGCGGCCTCATCAAGGCCGTCGATCAAACGCGCCCTCAGACGGACCCGGTCGGCCAGGTCGGCCAGATCGGTGCCGACGAGCGGCGCCGCCAGCCTCTCCAGGGTTTCGGCCGGCGCGCCCTGGCGATCAAGCCGCTCCAGGCGGGCCGACAGAAGCGCGGCAGGCGACAGCCCGGTCGGCGGGCGCTGCTGGCTCAGCAGCAGGCGGCGGCGTAAATCCGACAGGAGCAGGGATTCCGTGGCGATCGGCAGGCGGGCCAGCAGAGCCCGCACGTCTTCCGCAGCCGTGCCCTGCCACAGATCTGGGGGCAAACCACCCGCAGCCGGACCAAACAGACCGAACACCGCCGGCACCTGTGCCAAAGGCTGACGTTCGACGGTCGGCTGCGAGGGCGCGGGAGATGGCGAGGAAACCGGGGCCGCCACGGGCGCTGGATCGGCAGGCGCGGGCGCGAGGGTCGGTGTGGAGGGCGGAGTCGGACTGGACGGCGCGCCCGGTTGCGGCCTCATGTGTGGCGGCAGCAGTTGAAGCGGTTCGTCGGCCGCCGCCAGGCCCATCGATCCGGCCGCCGTCAGGCACCCCGCCAGCACGGTCCCAAGAACGGCATGACATGGGCACCAGCGTTCGCGCCGGAGACGTTTCGCGCCGCCGATGTCAGAAGCGGTCATTCGGAATGACCTTCTCCACCGTCCGACTGGGCGGTTCAAGGTCCAGGGCCCCCAGGGTGACGGTCCCCGCCACGACCAGAAGCAGGAACAGAAGCCCCGCCATCTTCAGCAGGATACCTGATCGCTCCTCTCCCCCGTAACGCCCGCGTCGACGTGGCACCGCTATTTCTCCTTGTCTGGATCAGAATCGCCGCCCTCGCCCACGATACACGCCTCGGCGCTGGACAGCCCCGTCGCGGGCAGTCTAAACACGCCGACACCCCAGCGGTCTCCGTCACGATCTGAAAGGCGGAACCCGTCCGCGACGACTGGGGTGGCGAGGTGATAGGCTGTGGATCATGGTGATCGCTAGGCAGTTTAATGATCCGCCGGCCCGGACGCAACGCGGCGGGCTCAGACGGACCGTCGTGCTGGTGGGGCTGATGGGAGCCGGCAAGAGTTCCGTCGGCCGACGCCTGGCCGCGCGCCTGGGGGCCTGTTTCATTGACGCCGACGACGAGATCGTGAAGGCCGCCGGGCTCAGCATCCCCGATATCTTCGCGGTCTATGGCGAACAGGCCTTTCGCGACGGCGAACGCAAGGTCATGTCGCGCCTGCTGAACGGTCCGCCAAGCGTGCTGGCGGCCGGGGGCGGGGCCTTCATGGCGCCGCCGACCCGATCCCTGATCCGCACGCGGGCGGTATCGGTATGGCTGCGGGCCGACCTCGACACCCTGGTTGCCCGAACGGCGGGACGGACCAGCCGCCCCCTGCTCAACCAGGGTGATCCGCGCGATACGCTGTCCGCTTTGATGGCGGAACGCTATCCGGTCTATGCCGAGGCCGACCTGATCGTGGACACCGGCCACGAAAGCGCCGACCACACCACAGGGGAGATCCTGGGTGCGTTGCGGGCGCACACAGGCCAGACCCCGGCGATCGGCGAGACGCCCCATGACTGAGACCGTCCTGTCCGTGGCGCTGGGCGCGCGCGGCTATCCGATTCACATCGGCGCCGGGGTGCTGCATCGGGCCGGGTCCCTGATGGCCCGGACGCTGCCCGGCGCGCGCCGCGCCTTCGTGGTGACGGACGCGCAGGTGGCGCCACTGTACCTGGAGCACCTGACCCGCGCGCTGGCGTCGGCCGGGTTTTCGCTCGCCCACCATGTCGTCGCCGCCGGTGAGGCCAGCAAGGCCTTCACCCATCTGGAAGCGGTGCTTGAGGCCATGCTGGCCTTTGGCATGGAGCGTCGCACGCCTGTGGTCGCGTTGGGCGGCGGTGTCGTCGGCGACCTGGCCGGGCTGGCCGCCGCCCTGGCCCTGCGCGGTGTGCCTTTGATCCAGATCCCAACGACGTTGCTATCTCAGGTTGACAGCAGTGTCGGCGGCAAGACCGCCATCAACAGCCGCCATGGCAAGAACCTCGTCGGCGCCTTCCACCAACCTGCCCTGGTGCTGGCCGACACAGAGACGCTGACCACCCTGCCCCGGCGCGAGTTGCTGGCCGGTTATGCCGAGGTGGCCAAGTACGGCCTGCTCGGCGATGCGGCCTTCTGGGAGTGGCTTGAGGTCAACGGCCGCGCCCTTCTGGACGGTGACACCGCCGCGCGCGCGCGCGCCATCGCCATCAGTTGCCGTGCCAAGGCGGCCATCGTCGCCGCCGACGAGCGCGAGGCGGGGCAACGCGCCTTGCTCAACCTGGGTCACACCTTCGCGCACGCCCTGGAGGCCGAAACAGGCTATGGTGACGCCCTGCTGCATGGCGAGGCGGTCGCCATCGGCATGGTGATGGCTTTCGACATGTCGCACCGGCTTGGCCTGTGTCCGGCCGAAGAGGTCGGCCGCGCCCGCGCGCACCTGTCTGCGGTCGGCCTGCCGGTGCGCCCCGATCCGGCACGGGCATGGGACGTTGACGCCCTGTTGGGCCACATGGCGAAAGACAAAAAGGTGAAGGACGGCCGCGTGACGTTCGTACTGGCGCGCGCCATCGGCAGCGCCCACCTTCAGGACGATGTCCCTCTTGAAGCCGTGCGCGAGACCCTTTTGGACGCCCTCGCGCCGGCGGCCCAAACGCCATGAGGCCCCCGACACCGGCTCGTCCCGCTCCCCTGACCCGGCGCGACCCATGATCGACTCAATCATCGCCATCCTGATCCTGCTTGTGCTCTCGGGCTTGTTCTCGGGGTCCGAGACCGCTTTGACCGCCGCCTCCCGCCCCCTCATGACGGAGCTGGAGAAGGGCGGCAACCTCCGCGCACGCACTGTCAACCGGTTGCTGAAAACGCGCGAACAGCTCATCGGCACCATTCTTCTCGGCAACAACCTGGTCAACATCCTGGCCTCGTCGCTGGCCACCAGCGTCATGATCACGGCCTTCGGCGAGGCCGGCGTGGCCTATGCCACGGCCGGCATGACCGTCCTGGTCCTGATCTTCGCCGAGATCCTGCCCAAGACATATTCCCTGACCCATCCCAACACGGTGGCGCTGACAGTGGCCCCCGTCATGCGCCTGCTGACACTGGTGTTCTGGCCCATCACCCGCGTCATCCAGGGCCTGGTCAAGGTCATGCTGGGGCTGTTCAAGGCCGATGCCGGGCAGGAAAAGACCGCCGCCCACGCCCTGGCCGAGTTGCGCGGCGCCATCGAAATGCACACCACCGAGGCCGACGACACCGGCCCGGGCGGACGCACCGTCCATCGCGAACGGGCCATGCTGAAAAGCGTTCTCGATCTCGCCGATGTCGAGGTGGGCGAGATCGTCGTGCATCGGTCCCGCCTAGTCATGATAGACGCCGACCTGCCCGCCTCTGAGATCGTCGAACAGGTTCTGGCCAGCCCCTACACCCGCATCCCG
>CAYFTQ010000022.1:0-13751 GCA_964346035.1 uncultured Roseospira sp.
GGGACGAGGTGAGGGACGGGGAGTCCTGACGGCTCGACCCTTGGCAGCCGGCCGTCGGCGCCCGGCTGATCGGATGCCGGCTGATCGGATGCCGGCTGATCGGATGCCGGCTGATCAGATGCCGGCTGATCGGATGCCGGCTGATCAGATGATGGAGACGACGTGGCCGAATTCGCCCTTCCCATCCTCCACGCCATCTTCGTGTGGTGGTTCAGCACCGGGGTGATCCTTTACCTCGACGGGCTGCCCACGCGGACCTTCAAGTGGAGCATGGTCGGCGCCACGGTCGTTCTCGCGGTTGCCTTGCATGGTTTGTGGACCAGTGCCGGCGATGCTTCCGTGTCCGGGGCCTACGCCGCCTTCACCTATGGCCTGCTGGCCTGGGGCTGGCAGGAAATCAGTTTTTACATGGGGTATGTGACGGGTCCCCGCGCGCGCGCCTGCGGAGAGGACTGTCGCGGATGGCGCCATTTCTGGCACGCCGTTCAGACCAGTCTGTACCATGAACTCTCGATCATCGTGACGCTGGCCGTCATCGTGGTCCTGACATGGGGACAGCCCAACCCGGTCGGCCTGTGGACCTTCCTGACGCTGTGGTGGATGCACGAGAGCGCGCGATTGAACGTGTTTCTGGGGGTGCGCAACCTTAACGAAGAATTCCTTCCCGATCACATGGAATTCCTCAAAAGCTTTTTCAACAATTCCAAGCCCATCAACCTGCTGTTCCCGTTCTCGGTCACGATCTCCACCGTGGTTACGGTGCTGCTGGCCCAGGCCGCGCTGGACCCGGCGGCGACAGCGTTCGAACTGGTCGCCTATACCTTCGTCGCCACGATGATGGCGCTGGCCATCCTGGAACACTGGTTCCTGGTGCTGCCGCTGCCGGCGGCGGCGTTGTGGAACTGGTCGCTGCGTTCGCGCACGCCGCAGACACCGGCGGTTGAGGTGGAAATCATTGCCGGCTATCTGGGGGCCGGCAAGACGGCGCGCCTGCGTCATCGCCTGGAGTCGGGCGCGGGGCGATTGCGCAGCGTGGCACTGGTCAACGACTGTGCCTCGCTGGCCTCGGACGGGCGGGTTGAGGATAGCGACCAGGGGCCGCGCGTCACGCTGCCCGACGGCACGGTCTGTCTGGCCCTGCGCGACGACCTGGCACACCAGATCAAGGAGGTCATCGCCGGCGATCCTCCGGCCCGGGTGATTATCGAGCCCAGCGGCGTCGCCGACGTCGGGGTTCTGATGCGGGTGCTGAACCGCGCCGACATCAAGCCGTCGATCAAGTTCGTCTCGCTGAGCGTGGTCATCGACGCCGGCGCCTTCATGGCCGACTATGCGCGCTTGCCGGAGTTCCTGCGCGCCCAGGTGCTGGCCCGTGGCCGTGCCGAGGACCCCAAGGCGGCCGCGCCGCCGCCCACCTTCATCGTCAATAAGGCCGACAAAGTGCCCGAGGGGGAACTGGCAACCGTTGTCAGTACGCTGCGCGCGCTCAATCCCTCTGCGACCATCAAGACGGCCGTGCACGGCGTCGCAGAGGACGAGGCGCCCAAGGCCGGGCGGCCGGCGCCGGCAGGCTCCGCGCCGGTGGTGACGCGGGTCGCGGCCCGGCCCGACGGGGCCGTTTCGGCGCCGCCCGGGGCGGCAACGATGACAGTGCATCACCACCATCACCACCACCACCATTACCACGCCGCCCTTGACGGGAGCAGCGCCGATCCGGATCGCCCGGCCGAGGACAGCGTCGGGACGGCTGCGGGCACCATCGGCGTGGCGGGCGCGCGGGCGAGCGCCGACGGCGGCGAGGTGATCGTGCTTGACCTGCGGGCCTGGAGCGCCGACCTCGACGGACATCTGGACGTCTCAAGTCTGCGCGCCGTGCTGGATGACGTGGCCCGAGGCTCCTATGGCGAGGTGGACCGCCTGCGCGGCCTGGCGCGGGTGGGCGCGCGTTGGGTGCGCTTCGATCTTATCGACGGGTCGCCCCGGGTCAGCGAGTGTTCGCCGGCGGCCCTGGAGGACGCGCGCGTGGTGGCGGTCGGTCGGGCGCTAGACGGCGCCGGCCTGCGTCAGGCGTTCGAGGGCTGTCTGGCCGTCTCGCGTCTGGCCTGAGCCCGGCCTGAGCCCGGCCTTGGCAAAACGCCACCGACGGTTGACCCGATTTGCCCGGCCCGGCGGTACCGCGCCGATCCCTGCCCCGCGATCACCCTCGGGAGACGCCCATGTGTCAAGATCCAGCCGCGTGCGAAGCCGACACCGTCTCCGGGTCGGAGCCGGCGTGCCGGACCTGCGCTGCCCTCTCGGCGCCGGCCTGTGACGGTGCTCGCATCGGTCCCAACAGCATTATTCGTGTCGCCGACGCCCTGCTCGCCCGCCACGGGGCGGAGCTGGCGGCAGCCGTTTTCCGCGACGCGGGCCTTTCGCACCATCTGGAGACCCCGCCCGACAGCATGGTTCCGGCCGGGGATGTCACCGCTCTGCACCGGGCCTTGCGTGCTGCGGTGGACCGGGACGCGGTCGAGCAGGTCTGTCAGGACGCCGGCGTGGCGACCGCCGATTATCTGCTGGCGCACCGCATCCCCCGACCGGCGCAGGCGCTCTTGAAGATCATGCCGCCGGTGCCGGCGGCGCGGGTGCTGATCAAGGCCATGGGGCGGCACGCCTGGACCTTCGCCGGCGGCGGGCGCTTCGAAGGGCGCGCCGGCCAACCCACCGTGCTGATCATCGCCGACGGTCCCATCCAGGCCGCCAGCCCGGGCGCCGCTGCGCCGGTGTGCGGCTACTACGCCGCCACCTTCCAGCATCTTTTCCGAACCCTGGTCTCGCGTCGTGCCTGTGTACGCGAGACCGCCTGTCAGGCTACAGGGGCGACGGCCTGCGTGTTCACCGTGACCTGGGGGCGCAAGGCGACCAGCGAAAGCAGTGTGACCAACGAGACCGGTGAGAGCGGCTAGACCGGCGAGACCGGCGCGGCGTCACCGGGGCACCCTTGAAGGCCGGGCCGCACGACGCGACATGATACGCCGGGTCACCGCCGGGGTGGCCACGGTCCGGCGATACGGCAGCGGGGGACGCGATGGACGGCAGTGGCGTCATGATCATGGAATTGATCCTGTGGGTCGGGGGGCTCGGGGTGCTGTTCTGGCTCGATCGGCGCAACCTCAATCGGGCCAAGGCGGACGCCGCTCGCCACGCCGAACGCGAGGCCGAGGCCGGCCGGCGTGCCGGCACGGCGCCGGCCCTGGTGCCGACCCTGGTGCCGACCGCGACCGGGGCGGGGCCATCGGCGCCGTCCGCCCCACCGCATCGGGACCAGGGTGACGCGCGGCGCCAGCGGCGGGCGGACCCCGCTGGCCGAGCCCTGTAAGGGCGCGGGCGCGGGGCGTGGGGGCGACAAGGGCGTTCCTTGGGCGCGTCGACGGTGCTAGCCTTTCCGGGTTCGGACTGACCATGGGTGTCGCGCGTCGGGCGAGCATCGGCATTCGTTGGGGGTGGTGATCCGTCCGACCTTCGACCAGGAGCGCTGGCATGCCTTATGTTCGATCGGCAAGCCGTTCCGATGCGGGGCGCGTGCGCTCCCTCAACGAGGACAGCATTCTGGAGCGGCCCGATCTCGGCCTGTGGGTCGTGGCCGACGGCATGGGGGGGCACAGCCGCGGCGATGTGGCCAGCGCGATGGTGTGCGACGCGCTCGGCCGCATCGCACCGCCCGGTTCCGGTCTCGATCTGCTGTACGCGGTACGCACCTCGCTGCGCGCGACCAACGCCCGCCTGGTCGAGGAAGCGCGCGATCAAGGCGAGGGCGCCGTCGGCACCACCGTCGTCGCCCTGATGATCTACCAGGATCATTACGCCTGTGTGTGGGCCGGCGATTCGCGCTGTTATCTGTGGCGGGACCAAAGCCTGACGCGCCTGACCCGGGACGACAGCCTGATTCAGGACATGATAGATGCCGGCACGCTGAGCGAGAGCGACTCGGAGCGGCACCCGCTGGCAAACGTGGTTACCCAGGCGATCGGCGCCGACAGCCAGCTTGAGTTGTCCACCGTTCACGGTCCCCTGGCGCCGGGGGACAGGCTTTTGCTGTGCTCGGACGGCCTGACCAGGATGGTCCAGGACGCGGACCTGGCCGCCATCCTGCGGTCCGGGGCGGCGGTCGCGTCCCTGCCTGATGCCCTGGTCGAGCGGGCGCTGGCGGCCGGTGGTCGCGACAACGTTTCGGTCATCGTGATTGACTACGGTGGCCAGGACGGACCCGACCAGCAGGGCTATTGGCTGGACACCACCATGGTCCGGGACCCGTGATGCCGGCCGGCGTCGATCCCGGCGCGCCGGCGGGGAGGGCGTTTGCCGCTGGCGTATTCGTTGGCGTTGGCGTCGGCGTTTGCGTCGGCGTCGGCCATGCTGGTGCCGGGTAGAAAGAGGGTCCCAGTCATGCGGCTGCGAATGAAATTCAACCTGATCCTGCTGGGGACCTTCGCGGTCGGCCTGACGGGGGCCGCCATCGTGTCGGATGCCCTGCTGCGTCAGGCCGCGCGCGAGGAGGTGTTGATGCAGGCCCGCATCATGATGGCCAATGCCATGGCCATGCGGGAGTATACGTCAACAGAGATCCGACCCCTTCTGTTCGCGCTAGAAAACCAGGACTTCCGCCCGCATGTCGTGCCTTCGTTTGCCGCCCAGGCCAACTTCCGCCGCATGGCTGGCGACTTCCCCGACTATGCTTACAAGGAGGCGGCGCTCAACCCCACGAATCCCGAGGATCGCGCCACCGACTGGGAGGCTGATATCATCCAGGCTTTCCGCCAGGATGCGGATCGCCCGGAACTGATCGCCACGCGCGAGACCCCGACCGGGCGCGCGCTGGTGCTGGCGCGGCCGATCAGCGTCGACGACCCGAGTTGCCTGGACTGCCACAGCACGGCAGAGGCCGCGCCGCCAGAGATGATAGAGGCCTACGGCACCAGCAACGGCTTTGGCTGGCAGTTGGGCGAGACCGTTGGCGCCCAGGTGGTCAGCGTGCCGATGTCTGTTCCGCTGGAGCGGGCCAGGACCCACTTTCTGGCCATGCTGGGAACGCTGGCCGCAGGATTCCTGGTGACCGCTCTGCTAATCAATGTTCTGCTGCGCGCCCTGGTTCTGCGCCCGGTGGAACGGATGTCCAGCCTGGCCGACGCGGTCAGCCTCGGCAACATGGACGCGCCGGAGTTCAACCACGCGGCCCGCGACGAGATCGGCGCGCTGTCGGCCGCCTTCAATCGCATGCGGCGCAGCCTGGAAACGGCCCTGCGCATGCTGGGGTCGTGACCACCGCGCCGCGCAATCCGGGATGCTGGCGATGACACGTCCGACCGAAACGCCCGCCGACACGGCGCGCCCTGGTGAAGGGGCGGCGGCACCGGCGCGCATCGGGCGGTTCCGCGTCGACGCCGAACTGGGGGCGGGCGCGATGGGCGTGGTCTACAAGGGCTATGACGAGGCGGTGGACCGCCCCGTTGCCCTGAAGACCGTGCGGGCCGATCTGCTGGCGTCCGCCGACGGAGAGGCCTGGCTGGCGCGGTTCCGCAACGAGGCACGCGCCGCCGCCCGATGCCTGCACCCGAACGTTGTCGCCCTGTTCGAATATGGCGAGAGCGACGGCCTTGCCTATCTGGTGATGGAATACGTGCGCGGGCACGCCCTGCAAGCCTTTCTGGCCCGGGGCGTCCAGTTCGGAACCCGGATCAGCCTGCATCTGGTGCAACAGGTGCTGGCCGGACTGGGGGCCGCGCATGACCTCGGCGTGGTGCATCGGGACATCAAGCCGAGCAACATCATGGTGCTGGAAAACGGCACCGCGAAGGTCGCGGACTTCGGCGTGGCGCGGCTGGAATCGGTGAACCTGTCCCGCCAGGGGTCGATGGTGGGCACGCCCAGCTATATGGCGCCCGAGCAGTTCGAGGGCCGCCCGGTCGACCCGCGCACCGATCTGTTCGCCGTCGGGATTCTGCTTCAGGAATTGCTGACCGGGCGCAAGCCGTTCCCCGGCGAGACCCTAGCCGAAGTCATGCGCGCGGTGCTGACCCAGCCGCCCTTGCCGCCGGAGGGCGGGCCGGAACCGTTGCCGGCCGCCCTGACCGACATCCTGGCGACCGCACTGGCGCGAGACCCCGGCGCGCGCTTTCCCGATGCCGAGGCGTTCCGCCGGGCGCTCGGGCGGGTCCCCGTGGACGGGGCGGCCCAGGGCCGCAGGTCGGCTGCCGAGTCGGACGCGACTCGCGTCCAACGCTTGAGCGCACGCGTGACCGTCGGCCCGCTGCCGCCGGGTATGGGCGAGCGGGGCGAGCTGGATGCCGTCGCGCTGCGTCAGGCGGGCGAACACCTGATGCCCTATCTGGGGCCGGTGGCCGGCGCGGTGGTAAACGATGTGGCGGCGCGCGTCTCGGGGGTGCGGCAGCTTTATAACGCGCTTGCCGAGCACATCCCGGATCCCGACGAGCGCGCCGCATTCCTGCGCCGCACCGGACGCGCCGCCCTTGGCCTGCGAACGCAGGGCGGCGCGGGGACAACCAACACCGGCGGCAGCGCCATGCCCTCGTCCACGGCCGGACTCTCCACCGATGCCACCGTGGCCGCTTGCGGGCCCGCAGCCGGCGCGTCGGCGATCTCGGATGATCAGGCGGAGCACTTGCGGCGGGGTCTGGCCGAACACATGGGGCCGATTGCCGGCGTGCTTGTGCGCCAGGCGGTGACGCGCGCGCGCAGCCCGGAGCACCTGGCGCACCTGCTGGCCGATCACATCCAGGATCCGGCGGCGCGATCCCGGTTCCTTGCCAGCGCGAACCCGTGACCCGGAGGGGGTGGCGCGTCGCGCGCATGTTGCCGTCCAGGATGTTCGCGCCACAGGCTGTTGCCTCGGGGCAACACGGCGCGGCGATCGCGGTCACGGGTGGCGCAGGCCAGCCCTTAGCCGTGACACCGCGCGGGCGTTTCATTAGTCTAGAACCCGCTTTATTCGGCCGGCTCCGGCGGTCGCCAACCCGTTCGTGCGCCGCTTGGCGCTGCGCGAGCGCCACTGTGATTGGGAGTGCAACAGGCATGGACGTCTCCTTCAATCGGGTCCTGACCTCGTCGGCGTCGGCGCTGGCCCTGAGTGTCGCAGCCTCCGCCTTGGTCCTGTCCTTCGCGGCGCCGACCGCCGGCTGGGCCACTCCGGATGAAACGGTCGAGGATACATCCGAGAGCAGTTCCACCGACACCAAGTCGGACGAAGATCTGGCCAAAGAGCAGGCCGACGAGGAGAAGTCCTCCATCGACGGTTCCGGCACCTCCAGCAACCGCGCCAACGTGCGCAGCTTCATCGACATCTTCGGTCAGCGCACGCAGGTCTTCGCCGGCGATGGCACCGCTGCTCCGGCCGTGAACGGTGATGACCAGACCAGCGCGCTGTCGGGTGGATCGGGAAGCGGCCTTGCCGGTGGTGACGGCATGCAGTGGCATCAGGGTCGCCTGGCGGTGTGGGGCGAGGCGTCCGGCACCATCTTTGATGACAACACGCCGGCCGACGACCTGGACGGCTATACGGTGACGGCCGTCATGGGGTCTGACTACCGCTTCACCGACTCGCTGCTGGGCGGCCTGGCGTTGTCTTACGAGCACTTGGGCGTGGACTTCGACAGCGGCCGGGGTCGCGACGTGAACTATTTCGGACCCACCGTCTACGGCGCCTATCTTCTGACCGATACGGTCTCGATCTCGGCGCTCGGGTCCTACGCCTATGGCTGGAACGACGAGAAGGAAACCGGCGGCGCGACCCAGACCCACGGCTCGCATCGCTTCCTGACGTCTGGCTCGCTGGCCTACAACAACGTCTATGACCGCATTACGGCGTATGGTGCGCTCGGCATCCTGTATTCGGCCGAGACCTACGAGAGCTATACCAACAGCGGCGGTGCCAGTGTCGATCCCGAGACAAACCAGATCGGCCAGTTCAACGGCACCAGCAACGTCGGCTATCTGTTCGATGTCGGCAAAGACGCCATCCTGGAGCCCTATGCGGCCGTGCGCATGGAGTATGACTTTGTCTCCTCCGGCAACAACGACCGCTTCGGGACCCTTCTGGGCGGCGGCATGCGGTTGTCGGTGTCCGACTCCCTGAGTTTGGATGCCTTCGCCAACACCGAGGTGGCGCGCTCCGACGAAAGCAGCACCGATTTCGGGCTGAACGTTCGTTTCCAGTTCTGATCCGGGGTCTTCACCACCGCGATGTCGATCTCGCCGCCGCGAGCCGATCTCGGTTCTCGTGCCGGCGGGAAAGGCGGGCTGCGGGCCTGCGACCGAAACGGGACGCCGCACAGTCCGCGACGATCCGGCTGAGGCCAACCAGGGCCGGTTGATCGGGGGGCCAGGATACGGCCGCTGTCCACGGGGCAGCGGCCGCGCTCCGTTCTGAACCTCGCCCGTTCTGAACCTCGCCCATTGACGCGGCCCCGATTGACGCGTCCAAAACGGCCGGCCGGCATGACCCATCCCGATTGATCGCGCCCCGCCCCGGTCCGGCCCGGCGAATCGAGCGGGGCTCGGTCTGGGCGCCACCACCGCGCCGCGCCTTGTCGCCGCGTGCCTCTCTCATCCCTGGCAAGGCCTCGCGCCGACGTCCGTCCGCACGGACGGCCCGTTGGCGGAGCCTGGCCAGGGTTGCCCCTTTATCCACACATTTGTCCGACCACAATCCGTCTATGGGGTTGCCAGCATCTCGCGAGAGATTGCATAGTTACTAGGCGCCAGGGCTTTGGGCGCGCGTTTTCTGGGCGAGGGGATCGATCATGACCCAGGTCACCGTCAAGTGGTACAATCCAAAAAAGGGCTTCGGATTCGTCCGCCCCGATGACGGGCATCCGGACGCCTTTCTCCATGTTTCAGTGGTGGAAGGCCGGGGCCTGGACCGGTTGCCGGAAGGTACGCGCCTGGACTGCGCCTTGATGGAAGGCCCCAAGGGTTGGGAGGTGGAGCGAATCGATTCGGTGCTTGACGTGCCGGCCCCGACGCTGGCGGCGCCGCCCGAAAAGATCACCGACGGCGTTAGCGGCGTTGTCAAGTTCTTCAACGCCTACAAGGGATTTGGCTTCGTCACCCGGGAAGAGGACGAGGCCGACGTGTTCGTTCATGTGCGCACGCTGGAACAGTGCGGCCTGTTCGATCTGGTGGAGGGGCAGGCGGTCACCATGACGGTCAGCGAGGGTCCCAAGGGGCTTCAGGCCGATCTTATCGCCGTGGTGGCAGAGCCGCCACGATCCGCCGGCCCCCTGTTGCGCTGGCGTTCGACCTATTCCGTCGGCGATGCGGAAAGCGACGCCGAACATCGCGACCTGATCCAGCAGGTCAACGGCTTGCATGATCGCTGGGCCGCGCGGGCCGGGCGCGACGAGCTGGCACGCCTGCTGGACCGCCTGGTCGCCAGCGCCGTCTGTCACCTGGATCGCGAGGACGAACGCCAGGGTCGCGGTCCGGCCGAATCCCTGGCTGCCTCGCGCTGGCGCTGGATCAAGGACATGACGGATTTCCGCCGCCGCCATGTCGAGGCCGCCTCCAAGCCGGCGCGCATGTCCGGAGACATCGCCGATTTCCTGTGCGCCTGGGTGATGGCCCACGTGCTGTCGGAAACCGGGGCGCAGCCGCGGTCGCTGGACGCGGTTGCGCAGGGCTGAAAGTCCGGCGCGGACATGCGGGCCCCGTACCGGGGCCGGTTCGTGGCTTTCCCGGGCGCCCCGCTCACGGCGCCGGCGGCACGGTTTCCGCGAACCCGGGCACGTCCGGGCCGCGCGCCGCCAGCGCTTCCAGACGCGGGAAGCCGCCTTCGGGCACCAGGTGGGGCAGCACAAGGCGCAGGAAGGGCAGCGTCACCAGCGCGGTCACGTCGGCCTGAGTGGGCCTGTCCCCGCCCAGCAACCAGCCGCCGGCGCTGTCCGGCCGCTCGGCTTCCGCCGCCGCCATGCCGTCCGTGACCTGGCGTTCGCAGGCCTCCACCCAGGGCAAGTGGATCTTGTCATCGGGCCGGCGGGTGCGTTCGTAGTAGGCCCAAACCGCCTTGTCGAGCACCCCGCTCAGCAACGCGCAGTGGCGGCGCACGCGGCGGCGCGCGGCGCCAGCGGCGGGAATCAGGGCCCGGTCGGGCCCGGCCAGTTCGTCCAGGTAATCCAGGATCGCGGCGCTTTCGATCAGCACTTCGCCATCATCCAGTTGCAGCGCGGGCACCCGCCCGAGCGGATTGTAGGCTCTGATTTCGTCCTGCTGGGTGGCCGTGCCGAGTTGCAGCCGCTCCACCGGCAATCCGAGAATGGCCATGGAAATCGCCACACGGCGGGTATAGGGCGACAGGTCGCGTCCGATCAGAAGCATAACGTGGGGTCCTTTTCATTCCGGTCGGTTCCGACCCTGACTTGGCGGGGCCAATGTGGTGCGGCGCCCCGGCCCGGATCACACACCAGCGCGAGAGCCGCCGCCCGACCAGATCGGCTGGACAGTCTTATTGGGACAGTGTTCTGCTCGTACAGCTTTTTTCGCTTGTCCTTGTCCGACCCTTGTCCGGCTATGAAGGTTCGCCATGACGGGGTGCCTGTCCGCCCGGGCCGCGATCGCCGCCCCGGCATCAAAACGATCGTCGGTCGCTAGGGACGGGACCAACCGGCGGCGGGGCCGTCAGATTGGCACGAATCGTGCTGCGTGGCGACCGGCACTGTCCGCACCCCCCTCCGGCGGCGGTGCCACGGAAACCCGTACGGCGATGAGTCGTGTCCGCCGCCGTCCGGGTTCCGAACGCCGCCCACGTCCCAACCGAGCCTGGGCGGCGCGAAACGGGGAACGGCTGCGGCATTCCATCCCTCTCTCCGCCGCACGCCGTTCCCCGTTCTTCTTGCCTCCCCCGAGACTCCGCGATCCCGCACGGAAGCGCCCCCGAAAGGCCCGTGTCAGCCGATCGGCAGGTGGGTCTCAAAGTGACCCATCCGTGTCAGATTGAGACGCGTCCTGCCTCTCGCCGCGCATGCCCGTTTGCGGGGCGCGGGTCCTATCGCGCACCGCCGCCGCACGTCATGCCGTTCCAGGTCTCCACCGCCAGACGGTTGAGCCGCTCCGCCGGGGTTGCCCGCAGGCGGGTCATGGTGTCGGCCGCGCGGGCGCAAAAACCGGCGCGGTCCTGGTTGCTCTGGCTGGCGGCGGCGTTGGCCAGGCGGGTCACCAGGGTGTCGATGGCCCGGCGCCCGCCGCGCCCACGATAGCGCACCGCCAGCGCGTCGGCATTGGCGGCGAGCTGGTTGGAGAAGCGTTCGACAAAGGCGCCGTAACCGTCCCGCAGTCCGCAACTGAGCGCGGCCACCATCAGTCGTGTCTGAAGCCCACGCAGGGCGATGACCGGATGCGGGTCCGTCGCTGATTCCCCGGGCGGGCACAGCGTCACGCCAACCACGACGCCGGTGTCGGCACGCGCGCCGGTCACGTCGGCCTCGCCTGCGATCAGGCCGGCCATGACGACGACCACGATCCATGTGACCCGCCGTGACGCCGCTTTCATGCCTGTGATTCTCCGTCGCCGCCGATGAAAACCCCAGCCTAACGAACCGGGACGACGATCCCAACCGGGACCGAAAAGGCGTGTGTCGGATCGGCCGAGGGTCTACCCTGGACGGGTCGGCGCCGGCCCGACCCCGGCCCGACGCCGACCCGGTATCCTGCCTGCTCCGGAGCGAGAGTCCATGACCTATACGGCACCCCTTGACGACATGCTGTTCGCCCTTGATCTCGCCGGCCTGCCCGAGATCGCCGCCCTGCCGGCGCACGCCGACGCCACGCCGGACCTGATCGCCGCCGTCATCGAGGAAGCCGGCAAGTTCGGCGCCGGCGTGCTGGCCCCCATCAACGCCACCGGCGACACCCAGGGCTGTTCGCTGGCGCCTGACGGCACGGTCCGATTGCCTGACGGTGCGGTGGACGCCTATGCCCAGTTCCTGGAAGCGGGCTGGAACAGCCTGCCGTTCGATCCCGACCACGGCGGCCAGGGTCTGCCCGGCGTGGTCGGCGTCGCGGTGCAGGAAATCTGGCAGGCCGCGAACATGGCGTGGGCGCTGTGCCCGCTGCTGACGACCGGCACCATCGAGGCTCTGGCCGCCCACGGCACGGTGGAACAGAAGACGCTCTATCTGCCCAGGCTGGTCAGCGGCGAATGGACCGGCACCATGAACCTGACCGAATCGCAGGCCGGATCGGACCTGTCCCAGTTGCGCTGCAAGGCGGAACCGGCGCCCGACCTGGGCGATGGCGTCTACCGCATTTTCGGCCAGAAGATCTTCATCACCCACGGCGACCACGAGATGGCGGAGAACATCTGCCATCTGGTGTTGGCCCGCCTGCCCGACGCGCCCGCCGGGGTGAAAGGGATCTCGCTGTTCCTGGTGCCCAAGATGCTGGTCAACGCGGACGGGTCGCTGGGCGGCAGGAACGACGTCAAGGCCGTATCGCTGGAACACAAGCTGGGTATCCATGGCAGCCCGACCTGCGTCATGGCCTATGGCGACGAGGGCGGCGCCGTCGGCACCCTGGTGGGCGAGCCCAACAAGGGCCTGGCCTGCATGTTCACCATGATGAACAACGCCCGCCTGAACATCGGTCTGCAAGGGGTCGGCATCGCCGAGCGCGCCTATCAGCAGGCGGTCGCCTTCGCGCGTGAGCGCGTCCAGGGCGTGGACGTCACCGACCCGGAGCATCACCAGGCCACCATCATCCACCATCCCGACGTGCGCCGCATGCTGATGTTCCAGCGCGCCAAGACCGAGGCCGCGCGCCTGCTGACCTACCACACCGCCGCGCGCATGGATCTGGCGCGCTGTCATCCCGATGCCTCGGTGCGGGCCGCCGCGCAGGCGCGGGTTGACCTGCTTACGCCGGTGGTCAAGGGCTGGGGCACCGAGGTCGGCTTCGAGGTCAGCGACCTCGGCGTCCAGGTTCATGGCGGCACCGGCTATATCGAGGAGACCGGCGCCGCCCAGCACCTGCGCGACGCCCGCATCGCGCGCATCTACGAGGGCACCAACGGCATCCAGGCCATAGACCTGGTGAGCCGCAAGGTTCTGCGTGACAAGGGCGCGGCCGTGGACGTCCTGACGGACGAGATGCGCGCCACCCAGACCGCGCTGGCCGGCGCCACCGACGACAGCCTGACCGGACTGGCGCCTGCCCTGGCGCGGGCGGTGGACGACCTGGAAGCCAGCACCGCCTGGCTGCTCGACCACACCAGCCCGCAGGATGCCCAGGGCGCGGCCACGCCCTATGCCATGCTGTTCGGGCTGGCCGCCGGCGGCTGGCTGATGATGCAGGCGGCGCTTGAGGCCAATCGGCGGCTGGAGGCCGGCGCCGGCAACCCGGCGCAATGGAAGGCCAAGATCGGCACCGCGCGGTTCTTCGCGGACGCCGTCCTGCCCTTCACCGGGGCCCACCGGGCCGCCGTCACCGCCGGCTCGGCCAGCCTGATGGCCCTGGAGGAAGACTGGTTCTAGCCCCGGACCGGACGCTTCTTCTGGAAATCGCGCCGCACGCGCGCTACGGTCCCGGGCGAACAGGCATCCGCCCGGGCGGGGGACGATGTCTGGCCCCGGTTTTTCAGCGATCGGACGTTCGTCATGCACCGCTACGCCAACCCGACCCGATTCATGAAAATCGCCAATGCCGTCTGGCCCTGGAGCCTGGGCATCATGGTCGTGGCCTTCGCCGTCGGTCTGGCCTATGCC
>CAYFTQ010000023.1:0-12030 GCA_964346035.1 uncultured Roseospira sp.
CTGGAAGGCCCCGGGCGAGCCCGCCTCGCGCCTGATGGAACGGGCCGTCACCGACGCCGACCGGGCGCCGCTGGCCCGGCAGGATGACGATGCCCGCTTCGCCGTGGCGGTGGCTGGCTATGCCCAGATCCTGCAGGACAACGCCGCCATTGGAGACCATGGCCTGGGCGATGTGCTGGAACTGGCGCGGGGCGCGCTGGGCGACGATCCGCTCGGCCACCGAGCGCGCTTTGTCCATCTGGTGGAGGCCACCATGGACCTGCGTTGAACCCCTTCTGCGCCGGCCCGGGGGCCACGCCCCGGGGCCGGGCTCAGCCGCGCGTCTCCACCGATCGGCGCAGCGCGGCGACCTCGTCGCGCAGGGACCTCAGTTCGGCCATGACGGCGGCATCCCGGTCGGCCGCCGCGCGGTTGTCGGCCTCGGCCCGGGCCGCCTCGGCGTCGGCGCGCTCGGCCTCCTCGGCCTCCATCTCGCGTTTGTGCACCACCTGCATGGCATCGACGATGATGCCGATGAACAGGTTCAGGATGGCGAAGCTGGTGGTCACGATGAAGGGAACGAAGAACAGCCAGGCATGGGGATAGGCATCCATCACCGGACGCACGATGCCCATCGACCAACTTTCCAGGGTCATGACCTGGAACAGGGTGTACATCGACTGCCCGATGGTGCCGAACCAGTCCGGGAAAGTGGCCCCGAACAACTTGGTGGACAGCACCGCGCCGACATAGAACACCAGCACGATGATGGCGCCGACCGAGATCAGGCCCGGAATCGCTGCCAGCAGAGCGCCGACGACGCGACGCATTGCCGGAACAACGGAAATCAGGCGCAGCACGCGCAGGATGCGCAGCGCCCGCAGCACGGCCAGCGGCCCCGAAGCGGGAATCAGCGCGATGGCGACGATGGTGAAATCGAAGACGTTCCAGCCGTCGCGAAAAAAGGCAAGGCGCCGGTAGAGCAGCTTGGCCCCGATCTCGACCACGAACACGGCCAGGACAAGGCGGTCGAAGGCCACCAGCCAGGAACCGATCGCCGCCGTGATGGTGGCGCTTGTCTCCATTCCCAGCGTGATGCCGTTAAGCACGATCAGGGTGATGATCAGGCGCTGGAAAGGCGCCGCCTCGACGCGCCGCCCCAGCCGGGCGATCCAGGACGGGCGCGGGGACGACTCGGGCGTGTTGGTCATGACGGTGGCGCGGTTGGTGGTGTCGTCAGACGTTGACGGCGCGGCGATACAGGTCAAGCAGGGCGTCCTGCTCGGCCAGATCGTCGCGATCCATCTTTCGCAGACGGACAAGTTGGCGCATGATCTTCGGATCGAAGCCGGCGGACTTGGCTTCGGCATAGACATCCTTGATGTCGTTCTGGAGGTTGCTCTTTTCCTCCTCCAGATTCTCGATGCGCTCGATCAAGGACCGCAACTGTTCGGCGGCGAGGCCGCCGACGTCGGTCGGTCCGCCGTCCGTTGCGTCGTCGCTCATGCCAGATCTCCGCTCGGCTGCAAGGGATGGAATCGGCGCCGGACAGGCGCCGGCCCGGCCCCGCGTGTCGCGGGTGCCGCAATCTAGTGCAAGTCAGGCAGCGATGGAATGGCTTTCCATGCCGGTTCTTCCGGCCCCGGGGACGGGACCTTGACGGCGCCGGCGCGCCGGCTGGAGCGGTACGTTGCGGTCCCCGATGGCGGCCCGGCGGCGTACCTGCGCGGCCGCCTGCCGGACGACGCGGCGGCACGATCCGCGGCACCGATCCTGTGCGTCCACGGCGCCACGTTTCCGGGCCACGCCACGTTTGACCTGGCGCTGGATGGCCTTTCCTGGCTGGGCGCCCTGGCCGCGCGCGGACGCCCGGCGTACTGCCTCGACCTGCCGGGATACGGGCTGGCCGAACGGCCGCCGGCGATGGACGGCCCGCCCAGCGACGCACCACCGGTCACCCCCTCCACCCAGGCCGCCGCCGCCGTGATGGCAGCCGCAGAGGACATCTGCGCGTTTACCGGCGCGGGCCGGGTAGACTTGCTGGGGTGGTCGTGGGGCACCACTTTATGCGCCATGGTGGCGGCACGACGCCCCGATCTGGTCCGGCGCCTGGTCTTGTACGGGCCGCAATGGTTCTACGAGGCGCCGCACCTGCTGGCTTCCGAGAACACGGCCGTGCCGGCCTATCGGCTGGTTACCATGGCAGCCGTCCGACGCCGCCGCCTGCGCGGCGTGCCCCCGGCCGAGCGTGCCAGCCTGGTGCCGCCGGACTGGCTGGCATCCAGCGAGGCGGCGCTCATGGCCAGTGATCCGCGCGCCCTGGAGCAGAACCCGCCCGCGATTCGCGCCCCCAACGGCACCATCGCCGATGCGCTGGAGACCTGGTGCGCCGGCGTGGCCCCCTATAACCCGGCGGCCGTGCGGGCCCCCTGCCTGCTGGTGGTCGGGGAGTGGGACCGCGAAACCACGCCAACGCAGGCACACGGCCTATTCGCGGCCCTGTCCGGCGCGTCAACGCGGCGGCTGCTGGTGCTGGGCCGAGCTGGTCACTGGATGCTGCTGGACCGGCGGCGCGGAGAACTGCTGGCGGTGGTGACCGGGTTTCTGGATGAGCCGGACGCCTGACCCCCACCCGTGCTTGCGCCGCTTGGCTGCGCCGGCCCCCGGGGTCCGTTCCCGCCGGCGTTGCGGCCCGACGCCAGCGGCGCGCCGGCGCGCCGTTCAGGCGATCAGCGCCGTCGGGGCGCCGGTCACGATGACGCCGCCGTGGACCGTCATGTCCGAGAGCCGCGCAGCGGGCAGACCCCCGACAAGCACGGTCGGGGACCCCTTCACGATCATGTCCGGCGGGCCGACGCAGGTCGCCATATCGGTCACGCGAGCCTGAGGCAGGCCGGCGGTCAGCACGGTCGGAGAGCCCGTGATGATGGGACCGCCGACGTGCGGCACCAGACCCGTGACCATCGGGCAGGTATGCATGTCGGTGATGCGCGCGGCCGGCAAACCCATGGTGAAGCTCCTTTCGTTTGCCTTCTGCTTCCGCCTCCGCGTCGGCGGCGAGACACCAACCAGGGTGGCTCAGGTCGCCCGGTGGCGCAAGTCCCATGGCGGCGCTCGGGCTTGCGGTTCGCCACCGGCGGCACCTGGTCATCCGGCGTCGGCCGTGCTGATCTTCGCCCCGGCTTTCTGGCTGCCTTGCGCCGCGCGATGAAGGGCGGAAGTAGAGATCCGTCGATCGGGTGGATCTGGCCGGAGGGGCTAGCGCGCCCCTGGGACGGGGCCAAGTCGCGCCGCCAGCAGGGCATCCAGCGCCGATTCGTCGTGCCAGGAGACGGCGACATCGAGAACATCCACCTGCTGGCGCTGGTCGGCGGGCAGGCGGGCGGCGTCCTTGGCGGTGGTCACCGGCGCGGCGCCAAGCGCGAAGGCTTCGTCCAGGATAGGCTGGATGTCCGCGCCCTGGTAGGGATGATGATCGGCGAAGGGATGGGCAGCCACCACGCGCGCCCCCACCTGACGCAGCATGCGGAACACCTTTTCCGGATCACCGATGCCGGCAAAGGCCACCACCGGGCGCCCGGCCAGGGCACGCGAGCGCGGCCCCGGTTGCAACGTGGCGCGCAGCAGCGGCAGCCCGGCCGGCAGCCGGCGCGCCACGCCGGCGCTATCCTCGCCCATGACCAGCACCGCGTCGGCCCGCGCCAGCCCGGCCGGCACCGGCTCGCGCAGGGGGCCGGCCGGAATCAGGCGACCATTGCCGAAGCCGCGCCGGCCATCCACCACCACAAGCGCCAGATCCTTGACCAACGCCGGGTTCTGGAAGCCGTCATCCATGACCAGCGCGCCGGCCCCGGCCTGGACGGCCGCGCGCGCCCCGGCGGCGCGGTCACGCGCGACCCACACTGTCAAGTCCTCGCGCGCCATCATAAGGGGTTCGTCGCCCACGGTGGCCGCCTCGTGCCCGCCCGCCTCGACCCGCACAGGCCCGCGCGCCCGCCCGCCATGTCCGCGCGACAGCACCACCGCCGCCAGCCCATGGTCTCGGACCAGCCGTCGGACCAGATCCACCACCACGGGTGTCTTGCCGACGCCGCCGGCCACCAGGTTGCCGACACACACCACCGGGACCGGCGGCCGCCACGGTCGCCCCCGCCTCAGGCGGCGCGCGGTCGCCCAGCCGTAAGCGAGTCCGACGGGCTCCAGCAGGCGCCCGGCCGGCCCGCCCTCGGACAGCCACCAGAAGTCAGGGGCGCGCATGGCGGGATGTCCTCGCGTCCGGCACCGACAGCGGCGCCAGCGGATCCAGCAGCGGCGCCAGGGATTCCATGACCCGGTCGAGCACCCCTGCCTCGCTCTCGGCAAAGGCCCGCGCCCGGGCCGCCAGGGCCTCGCGCTCCGCCCTGTCCCGCAACAGGTCGCACAGTGCGTCGGCCAGCGCAGCGGAATCGGCCACCGCGCGGGCAGCATCGGCAGCCAACATGCGGGCGCTGATCTCGCGAAAGTTGTCCATGCGCGGGCCGACCAGCACGGCGGCGCCGAGGCGGGCCGGTTCCAGCGGGTTCTGGCCGCCACCCTCGCCCACCAGGCTCTTGCCCATGACCACCACCGGCGCCAGGCGGGCGAACAGCCCGACCTCGCCCATGGTGTCGGCCAGATACACCTCGGTGTCCGGCGCAGGCCCGTCACCCGCCGCCGACCGGCGCGTAACACGCACGCCCTCGGCGGTCATGGCCCGGGCAACGGCCTGTCCACGGCTGGCATGGCGTGGCATGACCACGGTCAACAGGCCGGGCAGGGCGGGCGCGATGGCGCGATGAATGCGTGCGGCCAGGACCTCTTCGCCCTCGTGGGTGGAAAGCGCCAGCCAGCACGGCCGCCCGCCCACGGCGGATCTCAGCGCGGCCATGGCGTCAGGGTCGGCGGGTGCCGGCGGGGCGGCGAACTTCAGGTTCCCGGGGCACGAGACCGGATCCGCGCCCAGTGCCCGCAGGCGGGCCGCGTCGGCCTGGCTTTGCGCCAGCACCAGACGGAAGGACCCCAGCATGGCGCGGATCGCACCCGGCCCATAGCGACGCCAGCCCTGATGAGAGGCATCCGACATGCGCGCATTGAGCAGCACCATGGGCACATCGCGCGCCGCCGTCTCGCGCAGAAGGTTGGGCCACAGTTCGCTTTCCGCCACCAGCGCCAGGTCCGGCCGCCAATGCGCCAGAAAGCGCCGCACCCATGCCGTCCGGTCCACCGGCACGAACTGATGCCGGGCGCCGGGCGGCAGGCGCTGATCCAGCAGCGCCGCCGAGGTGACCGTGCCGGTGGTGCACAACACGAACAGCGACGGGCGTTCGGCGCGCAGCCGCTCGATCACCGGCAGCAACGAGACTGCCTCGCCCACACTGGCGCCGTGCAGCCACACCAGCGGACCGTCCGGACGCGGCTGCCCGGACAGCCCCAGACGCTCGCCCAGGCGCCCGCCGTCTTCCTTGCCACGCGCGCGACGCACGGCCAGCAGCAGGCGCAGCCCGGGCGCGGACAGGTCGGTCAATCCCCGGTACAGGGTCAGCAACATGCGCGGGTTCGTCCGTCCGCCCGAGGCAAGCAAGGGGATGAAAGAGGTCCGGCGCTGTATCGGCGCGCCGCCGGCGGCCGCAGTGTACCGCGTCGCCCGGCCCGGCGGCAATCCGCGCGCCCGGGCACCGCCGGGCCGCTCATGGGATCGCTGGCTCCGTCTCAGCGATCGCCGCGCGCTTCCCGCGGCGTCGGCACCAACCGCAACACC
This sequence comes from uncultured Roseospira sp., assembly GCA_964346035.1. GTDB lineage: Bacteria > Pseudomonadota > Alphaproteobacteria > Rhodospirillales > Rhodospirillaceae > Rhodospira. The sequence continues at coordinate 5,756 of CAYFTQ010000023.1, forward strand.
GACAGAAATCGTTCGCGCCAGTGTTCCAGCGAGTTGTCGCGCACCTTGGCGATCATGCTTTGCCAGCGTTCGCGCCGTTCATCCAGCGACATCACCAACCCCTGATGCAGGGCGGCGGCGACGCCGTCATGGTCATAGGGATTGACGAGCAGCGCGGCGTCCAGTTCCCGCGCGGCGCCGGCGAAGCGCGACAGCACCAGCACGCCCGGATAGTCCGGGTCCTGGCTGGCGACATATTCCTTGGCCACCAGGTTCATGCCATCGCGCAGGGGGGTGACGACACCGACCCGCGACAGGCGGAAGAAGCCGGCCAGGGTGTCGCGCTGGAAGTTGCGGGTCAGGTAGTGCAACGGCATCCAGTCGAAATCGCCATAGCGGCCGTTGATATAGCCGGCCCGTCCCTCCAGTTCCTCGCGGATGGCCTTGTATTCCGGTACCTCGGACCGTGACAGTGGCGCGATCTGCATCATGGAGACCTGGCCGCGATGGGCCGGGTAGGTCTCCAGGAAGCGTTCGAGCGAACGGAAGCGTTCCGGGATGCCCTTGGAGTAGTCCAGGCGATCCACCCCGATCATCAGGCTGCGATTGGCCAGCGTGCGTTCCAGCCGGCGCGCCGCGCCCTGCTGCACCGCCTGTGCGGACGCCGCCTCCATCTGGCCGTACTCGATGCCGATGGGAAACACGGCGACCCGCACGGTGCGGCCGTGTGCGCGCACCGTCTCGTCATCGACGATCTCGCCCCCGGCCTCATAACGGATATAGTCGCGGAAGGCGCGCAGGTCGTTTTCGGTTTGGAAACCGACCACGTCATAGGCGCACAGCGACTTGACCAGAAGGGCGTGACTGGGCAGCGCCAGCATGACCTCCAGCGCCGGGAAGGGCGTATGCAGGTAGAAGCCCATGGGGTGCTCGATCCCCAGGGCGCGCAGTTCCAGCCCCAGCGGAATCAGGTGATAGTCGTGGACCCACAGATGGTCGTCGTCCTGGACCAGCGGCCGCAGCTTTTCCGCGAACAGCGTGTTGACCCGACGATAGCCGGTATAGTTCTCGTGGCTGAACTCGGCCAGATCCAGGCGGTAGTGGAACAGCGGCCAAAGCGTGCGATTGGCAAAGCCGTTGTAGTATTCGTTGTAGTCCTTGCGGCCCAGATCAAGCGTGGCGTAGGTGACCGGTCCGGCCTCCGTGATGGCGGGTTCCTCGGCCGTCTGGGCGGCGGTCTTGCCGCTCCATCCGAACCAGATGCCGCCATGGCTTTGCAGCGCGTCGCGCAGAGCCACGGCCAGGCCGCCCGAGGTCGCCGATTGGGCATCGGGAACGGCAACACGGTTGGAGACCACAACCAGACGCGACATGATTCCTCCGGAACAGGGGGCAGGGGCGCAGAGGTGGACAGGCGCGACACGGGCGGACACGTCGCGACGGGCCAGCCCCGGCAGGGGGTTCCCCTTTGGTCACGGCCCCGGCGCGCGCTCGGTCTCGATCACCGCTCCGTCCGTCAGGCTGAAGGTCACGGATTCGCCCGGGTCCAACTCTCGCAGGTTGCCGCGCACAGATATGGCAACCGGCCGCGACCAGCTTTGGTGCGCGCGCACGGTGATATGGCTGGCATCCAGCGTCACGTCCAGCCAGCGCCCCAGATGGCGCAGCTTGAGCTTCACGGTCCCCATGCGGTCGCCGAACACCGGGTCGAAGTGCAGGGCACCGTCCCGGACGTCCAGGCCCGTGAAGCAACGCTGGACCAGATCGACGGTGCCGGCCATGGCGCCCAGGTGGATGCCCTCGGGCGTGGTGCCGCCCTGGATGTCGTCGATGTCGCTGTGCAGGGCCTGTTCGAACAGCGCCCAGGCTTTGTCCGGATGGCTGCGTGCCATGACGGCGGCATGCACCATATAGGACAGCGTGGACCCGTGCGAGGTGCGCGCCAGATAGTAGTCGATGTTCGTTTGCCAGATGTCCTTGGTCAGGGGCGCATAGCCCAGACGCTGGAACATGTCCGAAAGTTCCTCGCGCGAGAACAGATAGAACAGCATCAGGACATCGGCCTGCTTGGACAGCTTGTAGCGGTCGGCGCTGTCGCCTTCTGCCTCCAGAATGCGGTCCAGGCGCTGAATGTCGCCGTACTTGGCGCGATAGCCCTCCCAGTCGAACTCCTTGAGGTTCTCGTAGCCCTCGAACTGGCTGATGATGCCACCATCATGGAAGCAGATGGTCATCTTGTGGCTCATGTCGTCCCACAGGGCGAGCTCGCGTTCGTCCAGGGCCAGCTTGGCCATCAGTTCATCGCGATGGGTGCCGTCCAGGCCGGCCAGGATGCGCATGGCCTGGGTACACAGCCAGGCCACCATGACGTTGGTATAGGCGTTGTTGTTCAGGCCGGCCGACTCCTCGTTGTCGGGATAGGCTTCGTGGTACTCGTCCGGCCCCATGACGTGGTGGATTTCATAGCGTCCGGTTTGGCCGTTCAGATGCGCCAGAGAGGCGAAAAAGCGCGTGATCTCCAGGATCAGTTCGGCTCCGCGCAGCTCCATGAAGTGCTCGGCCCCGGTGACCTGGTAGTGGCGCCAGACGTTATAGGCGATGGCCAGGCTGACGTGGCGCTGGATGCAGCTATTGTCCGGCACCCACCGCCCGGAGCGCGGATTGAGATGCACCTTCTGGCTTTCCTCGCGCCCGTCGCTGCCTGACTGCCAGGGGAACATGGCACCCTTGTAGCCGGATTCGAACGCCGCCCGGCGGGCCTCCGGCAGGCGCAGGTGGCGATAGCGCAGACAAGAGCGGCTGATGGCCGGCAGGCGAAAGTTCAGGAACGGCAGGATGAACAGTTCATCCCAGAACACATGGCCGCGATAGGCCTCGCCGTGCCAGCCGCGCGCCGGTACGCCAACGTCCAGGTCGATGGTATTGGGCGACAGCGTCTGCAACAGATGGAAGATGTGCAGGCGCAGGATCATCTGAGTGTTGCTGTTGTTGTCCACCTGGATGTCGCAGCGATCCCACAGCATGTGCCAGACCCGTTCGTGGTCTTGTAGCAGGCGCGCGAACGAGGGCGCGTGCGTGACCGCCTGGCGGGCGGCCATGCCGGGTTCGGAAATGGCGGTATCGCGAGACGTGTATATGGCGGCCAGTTTTTCCACCACCAGCGTTGCGCCATGCTCGACCTGAGCATGCACGGACTGATGGACGTAGCCTTCCTCGGCCAGGTGGGAGGCCTTGCACTCGAACGCGTGCGGGTTGGAGACCACGCGGGTGCGCGCGCCCTGCGCCACGCGAAGCTTGGACTGCTTGGTCTCGACCTGGAGTTCCAGCATTGTCTCGCCGGTCGCCGGGGCGGCGAAGGTCTCGGCGACAAGCTGGTCCAGGTGCGAGCTGTTCAGGTCGCGATACCGCTTTACGCCGGCATTGATGACGCGGCCGTCCAGGGCGCTCATGACCTCGACCGGGCCGGACCAGTTGTGCGCCGTCAGCGACAACTCGGTCCCGGCCAGGTGGGGGTCGGCCATGCTGACCACGCGCCGGGTCTTCAGGGTGCTTTTGCGGCCCTGCTTGTCGGTGAAGTGGACCTCGACCTCAAGCACGCCGCGAAACAGGTCCAGTTCCTGGCGAAAGCTCTCGATCGTGACGGCCTGGATGTTGAACCAGTCTCCACCGTCGATGCGGAAGGTCAACGCCGACCAGTTCGGCACGTTGACCAAATCCTCGTTCTCGATGACGCGGCCGGCGACCTCGGTCGGGGCACGATTGTACCCGCCCGAGAGGTAGGTCCCCGGATAATGGGTTTCATCCGCCATGACCCAGGAGAACGCCCCCCGGGTGACGAAATAGCCGTTGCCCGTCGCGCACAGGGCCTCGCGCAGGCCCTGATTGTCGGCATCGAAATGGTCATAGACCAGGGACCATTCGGACATGGGTCGCGCACCTTTCGTGGTTGGTCGGAAGATCGGGGGCGGGTCGCTGATCCGCCGCACGGGCGCCGGACAGCGGCAGCGGGGCGGGGCGCCACCGCTTCAGGGGGTGAGACGGCGCAGCAGCTCCAGCACCTGCGCCGGATCGTCAACGCGGAAGTCGGCGGCGGACACGCGCCCCGGATCGCTGTCGGCGGCAGAGGCGGCCAGCACCCCGATCCCGCGCATGCCCTGGAGCGCCTTGAAGGCGTCTTCGTCGGTCACGTCGTCGCCGAAAAACATGGGACAGTGGTCCGCGTCATCAAGGCCAAGCGTACCAAACAGGTGAGCGACCGCCTTGCCCTTGTCCCAATCAATGGCCGGCTGGATCTCGAACACCTTCTTGCCCGGTTTTTCTTTCAGGCCCGGTACCGATCCGAGAAGCCGGTCCAGCACGCCCCGGAAGACAGGATAGGCCTCGTCGCTGATCAGGCGATAGTGCGCCGCCACCGAGAACTTCTTGCGTTCCACCAGGGCGCCCTCCAGGTGGTCCAGGCCCTCCTTCAGGCGGCGCTCGACCTCGTCCATCAAGGCGCTGTAATCGCCGATCCCCTCCAGGGTCAGCACCCCGGCCTCGGGCGTGCGGATGTCGAAGCCGTGGCTGCCGGCAAAGGTCAGGCTGTCGATGCCGACCAGGGCCTCGACGTCCGGCCGGTCGCGCCCGCTGACCACCGCGACCGGGCGCTTGCGCGCCAGGGCGTCCACCACGGCGCGCCCCTCGTCGGACAGGATGGCGTCCTCCGGGCGGCTGACAATGGGTGTGAGGGTGCCGTCATAGTCCAGGAAGATGGCCGGCAGGCGGCCGTTCAGGGCAGCCGTCAGGGACTCGAGGGCGTCCAGGGCGTGCGGCAGGTCTTGCACGGGGCGCAGGCGGGGGGCATCAGTCACGGAGGAAATCTCCCAAATCCTTGACGACGATGTCGGCGCCGTTCTCGCGCAGGGCGTCTTCACCCAGGCCGCGGTCGATGCCGATGACGAGTCCGAAGGCCCCGGCGCGTCCGGCCTGGACGCCGACGATGGCGTCCTCGACCATGATGCTCTCGGCCGGGGTGACGCCCACCATGCGGGCGCCCTCGATGAAGGTGTCGGGCGCCGGCTTGCCCGGCAGGCCCTTTTCGACCGCCGAGAGGCCGTCAACCTGGGCCTCGAACAGATCGGACAGGTCGGCGCTTTGCAGCACGGTGGTGCAGTTCTTGGACGAGGACACGACAACGGCGCGATAACCTTCGGCGCGCAGGCGGCGGACCACCGTGACCGCACCATCGAAAACGGTCACGCCCTCGCGCTGGATGACCTCGTTGAACTCAAGGTTCTTGCGGTTGCCAAGGCCGCAGACGGTGTCCTGGTCGGGGCGGTCGTCGGGGGTGCCCTCTGCCAGGGTGATCCCGCGCGAGGCCAGGAAGGTCCGCACACCGTCATAGCGCGGCTTGCCGTCCACGTGGGCCAGATAGTCCTGGTTGGTGAACGGCACGAAGGCCGCCCCACCGGCGGCGGCGCGGGCTTCTAGGAAGCCGTCGAACAGGCGTTTCCAGGCCCGTGAATGAACATCGGCGGTATCGGTGACGACGCCGTCCAGGTCACAGATGATGGCCTTGAAGCCCTTGCCGTGCCACGGCCACGGAATCGGTTCGGTCATGGTGTCACGGTCCTGGTTCGGCCGGCCGGCCCGGCGCTGGCCGGAGCGAAAACGGCTTTGAGGCGAGGAACGGGACCACGGAGCGTCCCGTCCGACAGGGGGCGCCGACGGAAGCGGCGCAGGGGCGGGCGGTGAGCGGTGGACGGGCGCGGCCGACGCGGCCGACGGCATCTGCTCCACCGTCGGGAGGGCGCCGACCCCATGATGGTCGCCCAGCCGCTCGGCCGACACCGGCCGTCCGGCATCGGAACCGCCATCATAACGGCTTTGCGCCACTCTGGGCACCCCCCGCGCAGGGTAAAAACCGACGCCGCCCGGCGCCAACCCGCGAAATCGGGTTGTGCGCCCGGCCCGGGCGCCAGACCGATCTTGCTTTACGCCCCGGGGAAGCGCACTTTGGAAGGACACGCGGATAGTCTTTCGAACCAGCCGGTTCCCGTCGATGGCGCGGCCGGGTCGCGCCACGCCCCCGACGTGCCGGACGCCCCGGACGTCTTGGTCGACGATCCGTTTGCTCCGGAAGGAGGCCAGACCCGATGTTTCCCTTCTTTCCCTTCGGTCCGATTCCGGCCGTACCCCCGGCGGCCTTCCTGAATCCGTTCGCCCCGTTCCTGATGGGCATGCCGGGCATGCCGGGCCTGATGGGCATGCCGGGCCTGATGGGCATGCCGGGCCTGATGGGCATGCCGGGCCTGATG
>CAYFTQ010000023.1:12130-13706 GCA_964346035.1 uncultured Roseospira sp.
GGCATGCCGGGCGCGCGCCCGTTCGGCGTCGGCGCCGGGGACGCCGGCGACGCGGACGATCCGGCCGGCCAGGACCGCGACAGGGTGGCCTTCCCGGCCGCGTCGATGATGTCCATGGCGGCCATGATGCCGGCGATGGCGCCGGCTTTGGCGCCGTTCGTGCTTGGCTCTCGGCTGGCCCGGGTGGTGGACGACGCCGGCCAGGTGGCGGCGCAGGTGCGGGATTCGCTGGCCCGCGACGAGGGGCCGGTGCATGTGGTGGTGGGCGATCCCGACGGACCGCTGGGTCTGTCGATCGGACTCACGTTCATGACGCGGTCGCAGCGGAGTCGCCTGACCGGGGCGGACGCGCCGGCCGGCGAGATCGCCGCCGGCACCGGCACCGGACCGGTGGTGGACGTGGCCCCGAGCGGCAAGCGGGTGGCCTGATCCCGGCCCTCGAAGGAACGGACGAAATCCTGCGCTGGGCCTGTGGCGGGTCAGACGTGACCACAGCCCGAAACACCACGGCCCGCCCGGGCGCGCCGAGCGGGCCGTGCTGACATATCCTGTCGGCTGACGCGGTCAGCCCGTCCGATCAATGCAGGCGGGCGGGCAGATCGTCGATGGCGGCGTCGAGGAGCGCGGCCTGGCGGCTCTCGTCCAGGCGTTCGGCGATCAGCCGGCGCGCCGCAGCGATGGCGACATCCACGATTTCGCCGCGCACTTCGCGCACGGCCTGGGTTTCGGCCTGGGATATGCGGTCTTCGGCCTGCTTTTCCCGGCGAGCGATGGCGGCTTCCAGGTCCTCGCGGGCCTGACGGCGCATGCGGTCGCATTCGATGCGGGCATGCTCGACGATGTCATCGGCGGTCCGCAGGGCTTCTTTCTGCTTGTGCTCGTACTCGGCCAGCAGCGCCTGGGCTTCCTCGCGCAGGGAGCGGGCCTCGTCCAGCCGCGCGCGGATGTGGCCCGCCCGGCTATCCAGGGCGCCGACAACCTTGCCCTTGGCCTTGACCAGGACGAATCCGACCACGATCACGAAGGCAACCAGGACCCAGGTCTCGGCATGGCCGAAGACCCCGACCTCGGCGCCGCTGGCGCCCGTTTCGGCGGCAAGAGCCTCGAACATCAGTGTGTCTCCCGCATGACGGCATCGACGGAGGCGCGCGCGGTGGTGCCCTCGGCGGCGTCGCCGGTGAGCTTGCGCGTAACCTCGACGGCCACATCGGCAGCCACGTCACGGACGCTGTCCAGGGCTTCGGCGCGCGCCGCCTCGATACGTGCCTCGCCGTCGGCGATGCGCGCGGCCAGCCGTTCGCCAACGTCGCGGTTGCGAGCCTCGGATTCGGTGGCGATCTCCTCGGCGGTCTCGCGCAACAGGGCCTGCGCCCGCGCCCGCGCGTCGGCCAGCGCGGCGTCGTAGCTCTCGATGGCGGCGTTGGTGCGCGTCTTCAGGTCGGCGGCCTTGGCGAGGTCATCGTCGATGGCGCGCTGGCGTTGTTCCATCACGCCGCCCAGGGCCGGAACCACAAGCCGGACCACGAGCTGATACATGAGGACGAAGAACACCACCAGCCAGAGAAGCTGGGAGGCA
>CAYFTQ010000024.1:0-13685 GCA_964346035.1 uncultured Roseospira sp.
AAGATTGAAGTGCTGGAACACCATGCCGACCTCGCGGCGGACCATGTCGATCTTCTTGATGTCGTCGGTCAGTTCGATTCCGTCCACGACGATGGCACCGGACTGGTGTTCCTCCAGCCGGTTGACGCAGCGGATCATGGTGGACTTGCCCGATCCCGACGGACCGCAGACGACGATTCGCTCGCCCTTGTGGACCGTCAGATTGATGTCGCGCAGGACGTGAAAGGCCCCGAACCACTTGTTCATGTCGGTGATCTGGATCATCGCCTCGGCGCCGACCTGGTGGGGGAGCTGATGGCCTTCGGTCAGGTCGGACGGATCGGAAAGGGAGTCGAGATCGGTCATGGCGGACGCATCCTGAAGCGGTCGGAACAAGGAACGAAAGGCGGGTGAACCGGACCGGGCGGCTAGTGCCCCGTGTGGAGTTTCTTCTCCAGCGTCTGGCTGTAGCGCGACATGGCAAAGCAGAAGATCCAGAAGCAGAAGGCGGCGAACACATAGCCCTCGACCGCCACCCGGCCCCAGGCCGGATCGACGATGGAGGCCTGAACGGTGCCCAGCACATCGAACAGCCCGATGATCAGCACCAGGGTGGTGTCCTTGAACAGGGCGATGAAGGTGTTGACGATACCGGGAATGACGATCTTCAGGGCCTGCGGCAGGATGATCAGCGCGGTCGCACGCCAATAGCCCAGGCCCAGGGCCGAGGCGGCCTCGTACTGGCCCTTGGGCAGCCCTTGCAGGCCGCCCCGGATGACCTCCGCCATATAGGCGGACTGGAACATCACGATGCCGATCAACGCCCTCAGCAGCTTGTCGAAGTTCACGCCCTCGGGCAGGAACAGGGGCAGCATGACCGAGGCCATGAACAGCACCGAGATCAGCGGCACGCCGCGCCACAGTTCGATGAACATGACGCAGATGGTGCGAATCACCGGCATGGACGAGCGCCGGCCCAGCGCCAGCAGCGTTCCGATGGGCAGGGCGGCGACGATGCCGACATAGGACAGCACCAGGGTCAGCATCAGGCCGCCCCACTTGCCGGTCTCGATGAACGGCAGGCCCAGGATGCCGCCCATCAGCAGCGCGCCGGCGATCACGGGATACAGCGTCAGGCCGAACACCCCCAGCCACTTGCGCACCCGGGCGGGCACGCCGGGCAGGAACTGCGGCACCAGAAAGACGGCCAGCAACACGAACACGATATTGACGCGCCAGCGTTCCGGGTCGGGATAGAAACCGTAGATGAAGAACGGCAACCGCTGGCCGACGAACACCCAGCAGGCGCCTTCGCCGCTGCAGGCGTCGTTGCCGGAGCCCACGAAGTTCGCGCTCAGCAGCGCCCAGTCCACGATCGGCGGCACCAGGATCCACAGCAGATACAGCCCCAGCGCCGTCAGCATGACGTTCAGCGGAGACGACAGCAGGTTGTCCAGCGCCCAGCGGATCGGCCCCGCGGCGCTGTTGGGCGGCGGGCGAGGAGCGACGGGGCGGAAGGTCTCGGCGGCGGCGCCACCCGGCGGCGTCATCGACTCGCTCATCCCCTAGCGCTCCTTGAGGGCCACGGCCCGGTTGTAGAAGTTCATGAACATTGAAATGGACAGGCTGATGGTCATGTAGACGGCCATGGTCATGGCGACGATCTCGACCGCCTGGCCGGTCTGGTTCAGGGTCGTACCCATGAACACCGATACCAGGTCGGGATACCCGATGGCCGTGGCCAACGAAGAGTTCTTGGTCAGGTTCAGATACTGGCTGGTCAGGGGCGGGATGATGACCCTGAGCGCCTGCGGAATGATGATCAGGCGCAGCGACTGGCCGCGCCTGAGTCCCAGCGCCTCCGAGGCCTCGGTTTGCCCCTTGCTGATGGCCTGAATGCCGGAACGCACGATCTCGCCGATGAAGCCGGCGGTGTACAGCGTCAGCGCCAGCCAGAGGGCGATCAACTCGGGGATCAGGCGCAAGCCGCCCTGGAAGTTGAAGCCCTTCAGTTCCGGCACGCTCCAGGTCAGCGGACCTCCGACCAGCCAGAAGGCGATCACCGGCAGCCCGACAACGGTGGCCAGCGAGACCGGCCATGCGGGGAAACGCTGGCCGGTTGCATCCTGGCGCTTCCTGGCCCAGCGCAGCAGCACCACGGCCCCGGCCAGCGCAATCAGGAACGCCAGACCGACCCACCAGAACGCGGGCTGGGCGTCGGGGGCGGGCACATACAGGCCGCGATTGTTCACGAACGAGGCCAGCGGGAACTCCAGGCTCTGGCGCGGGCCGGGCAGCGTGCGCAGGACGGCGAAATACCAGAAAAAGATCTGCAAAAGCAGCGGGATGTTGCGCGTGATCTCGATATAGACCAGCGCCATCTTGGCGATCAGCCAGTTCGGCGACAGCCGCGCCACGCCCAGAATGAAACCCAGCAGGGTGGCGAAAAGAACGCCCAGCGACGACACCAGCAGGGTATTCAGCAACCCGACCACGAAGGTGCGACCGTAGGTGTTGGTCTCGTCATAGGGAATCAGCGAGAACAGGATGCCGAAACCGGCGGTATTGTCCAGGAAGGCGAAGCCGGTGGTAATGCCCCGGCTTTCCATGTTGGTCAGGGTGTTGTTGAAGATCGTCCAGACGAACCACAGAAAGGCCGCCAGCGCGAACACCTGAAAAGCGATCGCGCGCACGCGCGGATTGCGCCAAGGCGCTGGGCGCTCGGAAATGGAGCGAACGGCCGGATCGGCCATGGACAATACCCTCCGGACTAACGAACCAGAACCAACGACAAGGGCGGGCGGAAACCACGCGCGAACCAGGTGCGGCGGGCGGGGCGGTCGGCCCTTTTGGGGGGACGGCCACCCCGTCCGGCCGGCGTTGGCTAGCGGATCGGCGGTGCGTACTGGATGCCGCCGTCGCTCCACAGCGCGTTCAGGCCGCGAGCGATCTCAAGCGGGCTGTCCTGGCCGACGTTGCGCTCGAAGATTTCGGCGTAGTTGCCGACCTGGGCGATGATCTTGGCCGCCCAGTCGGCCTCCAGGCCCAGCTTCTGGCCCATGTCGCCCTCGACGCCCAGCAGGCGCTTGATGGACGGATTGTCGGACCCCATCATCTCGTCCAGGTTTCCGGAGTTGACGCCCAGTTCCTCGGCATTGAGCTGGGCGAACAGAACCCATTTGACGACATTGAACCACTGGTCGTCACCCTGGCGCACGACCGGACCCAGCGGCTCCTTGGAGATGACCTCCGGCAGCACCACGGCACCGTCCGGGTTATCCAGCTTGGTGCGCAGGGAATAAAGCTGCGACTGGTCCGAGGTCAGCACGTCGCATCGGCCGGATTCGAAGCCCTGGGCGGTCTCGCTGATGGCGGCGAACACGACCGGGTTGTAGTCCATGCCCTGGAAGCGGAAGTAGTCCGCCAGGTTCAGTTCCGTGGTGGTGCCGGCGCCGACGCAGATCGAGGCGCCGTCCAGTTCGGTGGCGCTGGACACGCCCAGGTCCTTCTTCACCATGAAGCCCTGGCCGTCATAGAACGTGACGCCGGTGAAGTTCATGCCCAGCGAGGTGTCGCGGGTCAGGGTCCAGGTGGTGACACGCGACAGCACGTCGATCTCGCCGGACTGCAGGGCGGTGAAACGCTCCTTGGCGGTCAGCGGCACGAACGAGACAGCGCCGGCATCCCCCAGCACGGCGGCGGCGATGGCGCGGCAGACGTCGGCATCGATGCCGGTCCAGGAGCCGGATTCGTCGGGCACCGAGAAGCCGGACAGACCCGTGGTCACACCGCAGCGCAATTCGCCGCGCTCCTTGACGGTGGACAGGGTCTCGGCGGCTGACGCGGCGCTGGCGCCAAGACCGAACCCAAGGGCTGTGGCGGCGATGGCCGCGCCGAACGTGGCGGCGATTCGCTTCATCGGGGAACCTCGCAGACTGACAGGATACTGCGCGCCATTGCTTTGCGCCGCACAGGGTGGCGCGCGAAGGGCGCGAAAAAAGACGGAAAGGAACCGCCGGCGGACGGACCGGTCGCCCCTTGTGGGAGGGGACGGCCGGCCCGCCTGCCGTGCGGGGCCGCCCTACCCTAGCGGACCGGCGGGGCGTACATGATGCCGCCGTCGCTCCACAGCGCGTTCAGGCCGCGGCTGATCTCAAGCGGCGTGGTCTCGCCGACGTTGCGCTCGAACATCTCGGCGTAGTTGCCGACCTGGGCGATGATCTTGGCAGCCCAGTCGGCTTCCAGGCCCAGCTTCTGGCCCATGTCGCCCTCGACGCCCAGCAGGCGCTTGATGGACGGATTGTCGGACCCCATCATCTCGTCCAGGTTGTCCGAACTGACGCCCAGTTCCTCGGCGTTGATCTGCGCAAACAGCGCCCACTTGACGACATTGAACCACTGGTCGTCGCCCTGGCGCACGACCGGACCCAGCGGCTCCTTGGAGATGACCTCCGGCAGAACAACCGCGCTGCCCGGATCGTCCAGCTTGGTGCGCAGGGCATAAAGCTGCGACTGGTCCGAGGTCAGCACATCGCAGCGACCCGAGGAGAAGCCCTGAACGGTCTGGTCCGACGTGTCGAACACCACCGGGCTGTATTCCATGCCCTGAAAGCGGAAATAGTCAGCCAGGTTCAGTTCGGTCGTGGTGCCGGCCTGGATGCAGACCGAGGCACCATCCAGTTCGGTGGCGCTGGATACGCCCAGGTCCTTCTTCACCAGGAAGCCCTGACCGTCATAGTAGCTGGTGCCGGTGAAGTTCAGGCCCAGCGAGGTGTCGCGGGTCAGGGTCCAGGTGGTGTTGCGCGACAGCACGTCGATCTCGCCGGACTGCAGGGCGGTGAAGCGCTCCTTGGCGGTCAGCGGCACGAACTTGACGGCGCTGGCGTCGCCCAGCACGGCGGCGGCGACGCCGCGGCAGACATCCACGTCGATACCGGTCCAGCTTCCCGAATCATCGGGGTTGGAGAAACCCGGCAGGCCGGTGGAGACGCCGCACGACAGTTCGCCGCGCTCCTTGACCGTATCCAGGGTCTCGGCGGCGAAGGCGGCGGTCGCCGAAAGGGCGGCGGTGGCGGTGCCGGCCACCAGGGTGGCTGCAAGACGCTTCATGTGATGCCTCTTCCTGTTCATTCGGTGGTATGGGCGGTTGGTATGGGCGGCTGGTATGGGCGGTTGTACGGGTCGGGTCCGACGCCCGCGTCGGCGGACGTCGATGGCCAGCGCCCCGGGACCGTCCGGCATGGCGGCGACCGCGACCGCCGGCGGCAGCCCGACAGGGGCTTTCCATTCGGCAGCAACAGACGTGCCATGTGCTGGGCACCTAGCTTAACGACCTGCGCCCGGCCCGGAAAGTCATGTTTACAGAGAAATGTCAGAATTTGCGGCATCTCTGCCCGAGGCGCCCCCAAGTGCCTGTTCCGTGCGCAGCATGCCGCCGGGCTGGGCAGGGCGCGGCCGGCGGCCGCCTGGGCGCGGAAAAAAGCCCTTGCACCCGGTTCGGGGGCCTGATAAATACCCGCCTCCGTCGCGGGGCGGTGTCCGCGCCGTTTACCTGTGCGGGTGTAGCTCAGTTGGTTAGAGCGCTGGCCTGTCACGCCAGAGGTCGCCGGTTCAAGTCCGGTCACTCGCGCCATTTCCGATCCTTGATGACCGGACCCATCGGCCCCCTGTGCGGGGCCGTTGGTCGTTCAAGGGTTGGGGTCGTTCAAGGGGTGGGGTCGTTGAAGGAATGGGAAAGGCAAGGCAGGTCCGTGTTTGGGGGGCATCAGGATGACAGTGCGCGCCCCGGGGACGCCCGCCCCTACCCTCGTCCCCGCCATGCCGGACTGTCGCATGCCGCCAGAATGGGCGCCGCACGCGCGCACCTGGATGGCTTGGCCGTGCAACCCGGTCACCTACCCGGGCGACTGGCTGCATCAGGCCCGGGCCGCCCATGCCCGCGTCGCCCGGGCCATCGCCCGGTTCGAGCCGGTCACGGTCCTGGTCCCGCCCGATCTGGTGACCGACGCCCGCAACCATCTGGGCTCTGACGGCATCGACATCCTGCCCGTGCCCCTGAACGACAGTTGGCTTCGCGACAGCGGCCCCACCTTCGTGACCGGGCCGGATGGCCTGGCCGGGGTGGACTGGGGCTTCAACGGCTGGGGCGGGTTCAACGCCCGCTATGACGACGACGCCCGCGCCGCGCGCGCGGTGATCGAGGCCGCCGGCGCGCGCCGCCTGACCGGTCCCATGATCCTGGAGGGTGGCTCCATCCATGTGGACGGGACCGGCACGCTGATCACCACCGCCGAATGCCTTCTGGCGCCCAACCGCAATCCGCATCTGACGGCCGCCGATATCGAGTCGATCCTGGCGGCCTGGCTCGGCATCCAGCGCGTGATCTGGCTTGATCAGGGGCTGGAAAACGACGACACGGACGGCCACGTGGACAACGTGTGCGCCTTCGCCGCCCCTGGCGTGGTGCTGATCGGCGCCGACGACCGGCCCGACGACGCAAGCGGGCGCCGGCTGGCCGCCGCCCGCCGCGTGCTGGAAGGCATCACGGACGCCGCCGGCCGGGCGCTGGAGGTGCGCACCGTGCCGCAACCGCTGGGGCGCGACGCCTATCCGCCCGGAGCCGCCGCCGCCGGGCGCATGCCCATGAGCTACCTGAACTTTTATATCTGCAACAGGGCCGTGATCGTACCCGCCTTCGGCGATCCGAACGACGCGGTGGCGGCCGAGGCCATCGCCGCGGCCTTTCCCGACCGCGACATCGTGCCGGTCCAGACCCGCGCCCTGACGGTCGGTGGCGGCAACATCCACTGCATCACGCAGCAGCAGCCTGCCTCCTGCCGACAGCCATGAGCGGCCCCGCGCCGCGCAGACGGCCCGGCCCCGCCGCTATCCCTTCAGCGTCAGCGGCAGGCCGGCGGCCAGGAACACCACCCGATCGCAGCAGGCGGCCACGCGCTGGTTGAGCGTGCCGGCCTCGTCGCGGAAACGACGTCCCAGAGGCGAGTCCGGCACCACGCCCAGGCCGACCTCGTTGGCCACCAGAACGGCCGGGGCGGAGCGATCCCTGAGGGCGCGCACCAGCAGACCGATCCGGGTCTGGATGTCGTCCTCGTCCAGCAGCAGGTTGGTGACCCACAGGGTCAGGCAGTCCACCAGCACCGGGCGGGCATGGTGGCGGCGCAGGGCGGCGTCCAGCGCCACCGGCACCTCGTCCAGGTCCCAGGCATCGCCGCGCCGTTCGCGGTGGAGGCGCAGACGCTCGTCCATTTCCGGGTCCTCGCCCCAGGGCCGGAAGGTGGCCAGATAGACCGGTTTCCCTCGGTCGAAGCGCCGCGCGGCCTGCATCGTCAGGTCCTCGGCGTGGCGGCTTTTGCCGGAGCGGGCGCCGCCCAGGATCAGGGTCAGGTTGGGTAAGCTCATCGCTCTTCGACTCCGGGCTCTGACCATCAAGGGCGCGGCAATGGCTCGGCATTGACGCAGACGACGCGCCAGCATGGGCCGTCCGCGCCGACCCCGTCCAGACGGTCCAGCCGGGTCAGCGACAGCGGTGCCACCGCAACGCGCAGCGCGGCAGCGGGCGACAGATCCAGGGCATGGGCCAGCGCCGCGCGCACCGTGCCGGCATGAACCACGGCAATGATGTCGCGCCCGGCGTGGCGCGTGCTCAGGGCGTCCAGGGCCTCGGCCACGCGGACCCGCACGGCCGCAAAGCTCTCGCCCCCGGGCGGGGCGGCGCTGGCCGGATCGGCCCAGAACGCCGCCACCGCCGGGTCCGGCGGGTCGGCGTCCAGCAAGGCGCCCCAGGTCCGCCCCTGCCAGGCGCCGAAGTGCTGTTCCATCAGCGCCGCGACCGGCTCCGGCCGCGGCAGACGCAGGCCGGCGGCCACCAAAGCACGCGCCGTCTGGCCAGTGCGCGTCAACGGCGTCGTCAGGGCCACGCCCTGCGCCGGCAGAGTACGGGCAAGATCCTCCAGGGTCTCTGTGTCACCGGTGTCGGCGGCATGATCAAGCTGCCCCAGGATGCGGCCCTCGGGGTCGGGCACCGGGGCATGACGAACCAGCCACCACCGCGTTTCCTGTGTGGCGACGCCGGCGCCGGCTCCGGCTCCGGCGGCGGGCAATCCGATCATGTGAAGGCTCCCTTGTGACGGTTCAGGTCCATGCCAGCGCCAGCAGCACCAGCGCCGCGACCTCGGCGGTCAGCATGGCGGCGCCCAGAACGTCGCCGGTCTGGCCGCCCAACCGGCGCATGGCCAGGCGTCCCAGCCAGAGCAGCGGCAGCAGGGCGCCGGCAAGGGCAAGCGCCGAGACCGGAGCCTGGCCGCGCGCCAGATCCACGGCCACGGCGCCGCTCAGCGGCAGGGCCAGGGCAACCGCCACGCCCACCAGGGCAGGCCGACCGGAGCGCGCACCCAGCCCGTCGGCGCGCGCCGGCGGGCACAGGCGCGCGAACAGGGCGCCGGCGGCGCGGCCGTGCGCCGCTGCCAGCGCCCAGGCCACGAACGCCAGCCACGCGCCCGCCGGCAACAGCATGGCCAAGGCGGCGATACGGGTCGCAAGCGACAGGGCCACCGCCACCACGCCATAGGTTCCGATGCGCGAATCGCGCAGGATCTCCAGGGATCGCGCCCGGTCGCGCCCGCTGCCGATGCCGTCGGCGGTATCGGCCAGACCGTCCTCGTGCAGCGCCCCGGTCAACAGCACCGAGGCCCCCGCCGCCAGTGTCGCCGCCAGCATCGCGTCCATGCCGGCCAGCGCGAGCCCGGCCGCGACCGCCCCGGCCAGCCCGCCGACCAGCGCGCCGGCCAGGGGAAAGGCCCACGCGGCGCTCATCAGAGGCACGCCCCAGTCCGCTGCCGGCGGCGGCAGGCGGGTCAGGAAACCGATGGCCAGGGCCAGTTCATTGGCACGCCGGCGCGACCAGGAGGAGACGGGCCGCAGGTCCGGCGCCGGCGGCTGCGACATGGGGTGATTTCTCCCGTGGCTTCCGGTATGGCAGGGAGCGTTTCTAACCGACCCCCAACGCTTTTGCCAGGAAACCCGTCATGTCCGACCATTCCGCTGTTGCCGCCTCTCCCCTTGCTGCGGTCGTATCGCTGGACGACGCGCGCACCCTGGCCCGGGACCTGCCCGGTCCGGAGACCGCCGCACGCGCCGCCGCCGAGGCCCGCGAACCGACCCTGACCAAGCCGCCCGGCTCGCTCGGCCGGCTGGAAGAGACGGCGGCTTGGCTGGCGGCCTGGCAGGGGCGTCATCCGCCCCGCCTGGAGCGGGTGCGCTGCGTTATCTTCGCCGGCAACCACGGCGTCGCGGCGCGCGGTGTATCTGCCTTTCCGGCCGAGGTGACGGTTCAGATGGTGGCCAACTTCCAGGCCGGCGGCGCCGCCATCAACCAGCTCTGCAAAGCCGGAGGAGCCGCACTGGACGTCATCCCGCTCGATCTGGAGCGACCCACGGCAGCCTTCGACACCGCCCCGGCGATGACCGAGGCCGAGGTGCTGTCGGCCCTCAACGCCGGCCTGACACTGGACCTGTCCGGCGTGGACCTGCTGCTGGTGGGCGAAATGGGCATCGCCAACACGACCTCGGCGGCGGCCCTGGCGCTGGCCCTGTTCGGCGGCGCGGCCAGCGACTGGGTCGGGCGCGGCACCGGCATCGACGACCACGGCCTGACCCGCAAGCGTGCGGTGGTGGAGGCGGCTGCCGCCCACCATGGCGCCGCGCTGAGCGATCCGCTGGAGGCGCTGCGCCGGGTCGGCGGGCGCGAGTTGGCAGCCATGGCCGGTGCCGTCCTGGCGGCACGCCTGGCGCGAGTTCCGGTCCTGCTGGACGGCTTTATCTGCTGCGCCGCCGCCGCCGTCTGGCAGGCACTGACGCCGGGGGCGCTGGACCATACCCTGGCCGCGCATGTCTCGCGCGAGCCCGGTCATGGCCGCCTGCTGGCCGCTCTGGACAAGACCCCGCTGCTTGACCTCGGCATGCGGTTGGGCGAGGCCAGCGGCGCGGCGGTGGCCCTGGGGCCGCTTCGCGCCGCCGTCGCCTGTCATGCCGGCATGGCCACGTTCGCCGAGGCTGGCGTGGCGAACGGGGACCCGGCGTGAGCGGCGGCAGCGGCCCCGGCGCGGCCATCGCGCGTCTGGCGGGTCCGCTGCGTCGGCTGGCCGACTGGCCCCATCTGCTGTTGTTCCTGACCATCACCTTCTGGTCCGGCAATGCCATCGTGGGGCGCGCGGTCAGCGGCCACGTGCCCCCGGTCGGGCTGGCCTTCTGGCGCTGGACACTGGCCGGCCTGATCGTGCTGGTCCTGTTCTGGCCGCGCGTGCGGGCCGAATGGCCGCAGGTGCGGGCACAGTGGCCGATCGTCCTGCTGCTGTCGTTCCTGGGCATCACCATCTTCAACACGTTTCTCTATACCGGCCTTCAGGAGACGCAGGCCATCAACGCGCTGTTGATGCAGACCGCCATGCCGGTGCTGATCATCGTGTGGAGTTTCCTGGTCTACCGCGAGCGCGTTTCGCTGCTTCAGGCCGCCGGACTTCTGGTCTCGCTGGCGGGCGCGGCGGCCGTCATCAGCCGGGGCGATCCGGCCGTCCTGCTGGGGCTGGAGTGGAACCGGGGGGATGTCTGGGTGCTGGCGGCGGTGGCCTGCTATGCCGGCTATACCGCTTTGCTGCGCGAGCGCCCCGCGCTGTCGGCCGCCACTTTCCTGGCGGTCAGCTTCCTGGCCGGCGCCACCATGCTGCTGCCGGTGTATCTGTGGGAGGCCCTTGTTCTGGGCCGGACCATGCCGCTGGACTGGCAGGCCGCTGGCGCCATCGCCTATGTGTCGGTGTTCCCGTCCATCCTGGCCTATGCCTGTTTCAACCGGGGCGTGGCCCTGGTGGGCGCCGCCGTGGCCGGCCAGTTCATGTATCTGCTGCCGCTGGTGGGTGGGCTGATGTCGGTGGTCCTGCTGGGCGAGTCGCTGTTGTGGGCGCACGGCGTCGGCCTGGTGCTGATCGTCGGCGGGCTGTGGCTGGCGGCGCGCGGCCAGCGCCCGCGCCAGCGCCAGCGCTGATCAGGTCGGTATGACTGCCGGGCCGCTCATGACGAGACCCCCGGCCCCGTGGCATGCCGGCAGGCCGGCTCCGGCGCCAGCAGGCGCCCGCCCTGAAGCCGAAGCGAGCGCGTCACCGCCCGGCGGCGGAAATGGGGGTCATGGGAAACGACCACCATGGCCTGATCCAGCCCTTCCAGGACCGCCAGAAGGCGCTCCGTGGCCTCTTCGTCCAGGCCGCTCGTGGGCTCGTCCAGCAACAGGGCCTCGGGGTCCATGGCCAGCACGCAGGCCAACGAGACCAGCCGCTTCTCGCCACCCGACAGCTTGTGCGTCACCCGGCCCTCGAACCCGATCAAACCGACCACCGCCAGAACCCGCGCCACGGTATCCAGAGCCTCGGACCGGCCCTGACCGAGGTTGAGCGGGCCGAAGGCCACATCCTCGGCAACCGTAGGGCAAAAGAGCTGGTCGTCCGGGTCCTGGAACACATAGCCGACGCGCCGGCGTACCTCGTGAAAATCGGAGTCCTCGCGCCGTTCGGTCCCGAATGCCACGACGCGGCCGGCCTGAGGACGCAGAAGCCCAACCAGGATCTGCAACAGCGTGCTCTTGCCGGCGCCGTTGGCACCGGTAACCGCGACCCGTTCGCCAGCCGTCAGGGCCAGATCGGCCCCCGCCAGCACCGGCGGGCGATGCGGATAGGCGAAATGCAGGCCATGGGCTTCAAGCAGCGGCGGCATACAGAACATCCAGGACAAGCAGGCCCAGCAGGACCGGCGTCAACAAGGCCGCGAACAGTCCGTCGCGAACCGAAAAGCGCGGCGCATGAAGCAGCGGCAGGCATCCCGTGAAGCCCCGGCACTTCATCGCCTGAAGAATGCGTTCAGAGCGTTCCAGCGCCCGCACCAGCAGCATCCCGATCAGATAGCCCAGGCTGCGCAAGGTGTGAAGGTTGCTGCGCGGACGAAAGCCGCGCGTCGTCATGGCGCGGCGAAGACGGCGGTATTCGTCGTCGATGACGGCGATGTAGCGCACCGTGAACAGCATCAGGTGGACCAGCGTCTCGGGCACCCGCAGGCGGGCCAGGGCATGGCCCAGGGTGGTGGGGTCCAGGGACCCCACCAGGGACAGCAGCGCCAGAACGACGGCATTGGCCTTCAGCGCGATCGTTGCGGCCTTTTCCAGGCCGGCCCAGGACGCCGGCCAGCCCAGAACCGTAAACGCGGCCTCGCCCGGCACGGTGAACGGCAACATCACCAGAACGAAAACGATGAAGCCATCCATCATCACCATGCGCCTGAGGGTCGGGCCAGCCGGCAGCCTGGCGGCGACCATGGCGGCACCGGCCAGCGCCAGCGGCGCCAGCAGCACCCACGGGCTTTCCAGAGCCACGGTAACGAGGGCGAAGGCGATGGCCGCCACGATGCGGCTGCGCGGGTCCAGGGCCTGGATCGGGCCGGGTGTGGTTGGCGCCACCGACTGGGCATGACCAAGACCGTGGCTCATAGGGCTACCGGATAAACCGTTCGCATCCGCTGACAGGATGCTCGCTCCGCGCCGGGGAGCAGGGTCAGAACGCCCTTCCCTGGATAGGGGAGCGCTGGGGTGGGGTTGACGCGGCAAGCACTGCCGGCACGAAAACCAACTTGCCCCCCTGCCAACCTCCCCCCGATGGGGGGAGAAGCCCGGAAGCATCTCGCGGACAGGATCCGATCAATCCTTGGCGGTGTCATTCCGCCGCCTGACCCCGGGTCTGACGCCGCGCCAGCAGGAAGAACGCCAGGCCGAACAGCCCGAGGATATAGCCGATGCCGCCCAGAACGGTTTGCAGGTCGTTCTTTTCCTTGAAGGCCGTAAGCTCGCGCCGCAGGGGGCGCATTTCGTCACGCACCGCGCGGGCGATCAGGGCTTCCAGGTCCGCCGACCCCCGGGCGGAGATTGCGTCACCTGTGGAAGCGGCCTCGGCGCCCGTTTTGGTCGGCGCCGGCACGTCGGCGGCGTCCAGGGTGAACGTGGCCACATGGCCGGCGCCCAGATCGGCCTTGAAGACATGGGTCACCTTGCGGGTCGGCGTATAGACGAAAAAGCCGTCGGCGTCGGTGCGGGCCTCGCCCATCAGCGCGCCGGTTTCGTCGAACACTTGAACAGGCGTATCGGCGGCCATGTCGCCGTTGGAAAAGCCGACCTCGCCCTCGATCCCGTCGCCGGCGGGATAGGCGGCGGCGATGACCTTGTGGGCCAGGGCGGGCGGCGCGGCCAGCACCAGAACGAAGGCCAGGACAGCGAGGGGCCTCATCGGGCAACGGATCATGGGATGGGTCCTCCTCAGGCCGGACGCGGGGTGGCGGGCGGGGTCAGAACGCCGAACAACTCCGGCTTGACGCGGTGGATCAGGGTCACGGCGGCGGCACAGACCAGCCCCTCGATCACCGCCACCGGCAGATGGGCCAGGACCACCAGCTTCGCGGCCGGCAGGAACTCGTCGCCGGACAGCCACAACACCAGCGCCACGGTCAGCGCCGTCAGCACGATGGCCAGCGCCCCGGCGGTCAGGCCCGCCAGAGCCGCCAGGCGTCCGTCCGGTACCACCACCAGCGGCCGCAGCATCAGCCCGACGACCACCGCCGGCAGGGCGATGGCAACCGTGTTGACCCCCAGCACGGTCACC
>CAYFTQ010000025.1:0-4726 GCA_964346035.1 uncultured Roseospira sp.
GCCTTCCCCCCTACCCCATCAAGGCCGGCCTCGGCAACTCGTTTGGCCAGCCACTTGGCCAGCCACGCGGCGCCGAGCCGGTCCGACACCGCCGATACCCTGCCCCTCGCCCCGAAGGCGGGTTTCCCTCACCCCAGAATCTTCTTTTTCAAAAGCTCATTCACCATCCCCGGGTTGGCCTTGCCCTGGGTGGTTTTCATGACCTGGCCGGTGAACCAGCCCAGCAGTTTTTCCTTGCCGCCCCTCACGTCCTCGACCTTGTCGGGGTTGGCGGCCATGACCGCGTCGATGGCGGCTTCGATGGCGCCGGTATCGGTGACCTGCTTAAGGCCGCGTTCCTCGACGATGGCGTCGGGCGCGCCGCCTGTTTCCACCATGATCTCATAGACCTCCTTGGCGATGCGCCCGGAGATGGTGTCATCGGCGATCAGGTCGATCAGCTTGCCCAGGTTGTCGGCCGAGACGGGGCTGTTCTCGATGCCCACGCCCATCCTGTTGAGGGTCCCGAACAGCGTGGAAGTGACCCAGTTGGCGGCCGTCTTGCCGTCGCGACCCTTGGCCACGGCTTCGAAGAAATCGGCCTCGCGCCGGTCCACCACCAGCACGGAAGCATCATAGGCCGTCAGCCCGTAGTCGGCCATGAAGCGGGCCTTCTTCTCGTCCGGCAACTCGGGCAGTGTCTCGCGGATGCGCTGTACAAAGGCATCATCGAAGACCAGCGGCAGCAGGTCCGGGTCCGGGAAGTAGCGGTAGTCGTGCGCTTCTTCCTTGCTGCGCATGGAGCGCGTCTCGCCCTTCGCCGGGTCGAACAGACGTGTTTCCTGCTGAACCTCGCCACCGCCTTCCCAGATCTCGATATGACGCCGGGCTTCGATCTCGATGGCCTGCATGACAAAGCGCACGGAGTTGACGTTTTTCAGCTCGCAGCGGGTGCGCAGGCCGGTTTCCCCCACTGGACGCACCGAGACGTTGACGTCGGCGCGCATGGAGCCTTCCTCCATGTTGCCGTCGCAGGTACCCAGATAACGCAGGATGGAGCGCAGCTTGCGCAGGTAGGCACCGGCCTCTTCCGGGCTGCGCATGTCTGGCTTGGAGACGATCTCCATCAGCCCCACGCCGGAGCGGTTGAGGTCTATGAAGGACTTGCTCGCGTGCTGGTCGTGCAGGGATTTGCCGGCGTCCTGTTCCAGGTGCAGGCGTTCGATACCGACGGTTCGCGAGCTGCCGTCGGGCATGTCCAGCACCAGGGCACCCTCGCCCACGACCGGCGCCTCGTACTGGCTGATCTGATAGCCCTGCGGCAGGTCGGCATAGAAGTAGTTCTTGCGCGCGAACACGCTGGTCGTGTTGATGCGCGCACGCAGGCCAAGGCCGGTTCGCACGGCCTGTTCGACACAGGCGCGGTTGATGACCGGCAGCATGCCCGGCATGGCGGCATCGACCAGCGAAACCTGGCTGTTCGGCTCTGCCCCGAAGGTGGTGGAAGCACCGGAGAACAGCTTGGACGCCGAGATGACCTGGGCGTGAACCTCCAGGCCGATAACGACCTCCCAAGCGCCGGTCTCGCCCATCAGGTGATAGCGGGTTTCGGGCGCACCGTCCATCTCTCAACCCTCCAGCAGGCGCGGGCGGGCGCTGAACGCCGCCGCTTTTTCCAGCGCGCGCCCGGCGCGCAGAACGGTTTCCTCGTCGAACGGCCGACCGATCAGTTGCAGGCCCTGAGGCAGCCCCTCGGTGGTCAGCGCCACCGGCACCGACAGACCGGGCAGGCCGGCCAGCGAGGTCGGCACGGTGAAGACGTCGTTCAGGTACATGGTCACGGGGTCGGTCGGCTCGTCATCCAGCGGAAAAGCGGCCGAGGGCGTGGTCGGCGTCAGGATGACATCAACGCCACGGTCAAAGGCAGCCTTGAAATCGCCGGCTATGAGCGAGCGGACCTTCTGCGCCTTGAGGTAGTAGGCATCGTAGTAGCCGGCCGAAAGGGCATAGGTTCCGATCAGGATGCGGCGCTTGACCTCGGCGCCGAAGCCGGCGGCGCGGGTCTTGCAGTACATGTCGTTCAGGCTGTCGCCGTCGTCCACCGCCCGCAGGCCATAGCGCACGCCGTCATAGCGCGCCAGGTTGGACGAAGCCTCCGCCGGAGCGATGATGTAGTACGTCGCCAGGGCGTAGCGGGTATGCGGCAGGCTGATGTCCACGCAGGTCGCGCCGGCGTCCTTCAGCATCGCCATGCCCTGCGTCCACATGGCGTCGATCTCGGGCGACAGGCCCTCGTCGGGGCGGTATTCCCTGGGAATGCCGATACTCAGGCCCTTGACGCCCCGCTCAAGCGCGGCCGTGAAGTCCGGCACCGGCATGGGCGCCGAGGTGCTGTCCTTCGGGTCATGCCCGGCCATGGCACCCAGCATGATGGCCACGTCCCCGACCGTGCGCGCCATCGGGCCGGCCTGATCCAACGACGAGGCGAACGCCACGATTCCCCAGCGCGAACAGCGGCCATAGGTCGGCTTCAGGCCGGTGATGCCGCAGAAGCTGGCCGGCTGACGAATGGAGCCGCCGGTGTCGGTGCCGGTGGCGCCCAGGGCCAGGCGCGCCGCGACGGCGGCTGCGGAGCCGCCGGACGAACCGCCGGGAACCAGGTTGCGGTCGGGTTCCCCGGCGCGGGTCCAGGGATTGACGGCACCGCCGAAGGCGCTGGTGGAGTTGGACGAGCCCATGGCGAATTCGTCCAGGTTGGCCTTGCCCAACAGCACCGCGCCCGCCTTCCACAGATTGGCCGAGACAGTGCTTTCATAGCCCGGCACGAACGGCGCCAGGATGTCGGAGCCGGCCGTCGTGCGCACGCCGTCGGTGCAGAACAGGTCCTTCACGGCAACGGGAATGCCGTCCATAGCGCCGGCCTCGCCTCGGTCGCGCCGGGCGTCGCTGTCGGCGGCCATGGCGCGGGCGCGCTCCGGGGTCGGCGTGATGAAGGCGTTGAGGCCGGCGTGCCGCTCCATCGCGCCCAGGTGGGCGTCGGTCAGCTCGACGGCGGTGAAGTCGCCCTGCGCGAGCCCGTCACGGGCCTCCGCAAGGGTCAGATCGGTCAGCGTGGTCATGGGCCGGGCTCCGTCCTATTCCACCACCTTGGGCACCAGGAAATATCCGTCCCGGCAGTCCGGCGCGTTGGCGGTGACGCGCGCCGCATAGCCGCCGTCGGTCACCACGTCGTCGCGCCAAGGCAGGGTCATTTCCGCGACACTGGTCATGGGCGAGACGGAGTCGGTGTCAACCTCGGCCAGTTGCTCGACCCAGCCCAGAATGCCGGTGAGCTGCTCGGCCAACGGTGAGAGGTCGCTGTCGGGGACGTCGATGCGGGCCAGAAAGGCGATACGACGGACGGTTTCCTGATCCAGGGACATGCGCTAGACCTTCCCGGGTCTAAAGAGGGAGCCAGAGGCGCCCATGTGTACCCGCAAGGCGCGCGCCTTGGCAACCACGGCCGGGGCCGGGCGCTCGGCCCGGGCTCGGCCCGACACCCGGAGGCCCGGCATGATCGTGGACACGGCAGAGGCAATGGCGGCGTTGTTGCCCGCCCGGGGGGCGCTGTTCGGATTGGACCTGGGGACCAAGACCCTGGGCGTGGCCGCCTCGGACCCCGACCGGCGCCTGGCCTCGCCCCTGCTGACCCTGCGGCGCGCGAAATTCAGCACCGACGCCGACGCTCTGTTGTCCATGATGAGCGAACGCGACGTTCGTGGCCTGGTCCTGGGCTGGCCGCTGGAGATGGACGGCAGCGCCGGAAAGCGTTGTCAGGCAACCCGAAGCTTCGCCTTCAATATTCTGAAACTTAAGGACATTCCGCTGCTGCTGTGGGATGAACGCTTGTCGACGGCCGCCGTCGAGCGCATGATGATCCGTGAATTCGACTTGAGCCGTCAGCGCCGCGCCGCCCGAGTTGATTCGGCTGCGGCCGCATACCTTCTTCAGGGCGCGCTGGACGCGATGGCGCGCCAATACTGACCGCGACTGGGGAGGCCGGAACGTCATGAGTGACCAGTTCGGGGGCGCTGACCCCGCCATGCATACGCCGACACGGCGACGGTCCCGGCGTAAAAAAGTGTTCAAGGGCGCGCGCCTTGTCCTGGGCGGAGGGCTGTCCACCGTCGATTGCATCGTCAAGGACATCTCGGCCTCCGGTGCGCGCCTCAAACTGCCCGACATCACCCAGATCGCCGGGACCCTGAAACTGTCCTTCCAGGATGGTGAAACACTGGAAGCGGAGGTTATCCGCTCCCACGGCATGGAGATGGGCATTCGGTTCAAGGGTGGGCAGCGGCCGGCACTGGCGCCGCCCCCCGATCCGCTGGAACAGGTGTTGTTCGACCTGGAATCGCCCTGGCTGGGCGAGGTGCTGGAACAGCTTGCCACCACGGAGGCTTTCCGGGAACCTGAGGTGGCGGAGATTGCGCACCAGCTACACGAAACCTATGAGGCTCTCAAGGCCGCCGTCGAGGCCCGCGTCGGCACGTACTGATCAGCGGCCGCCGGCCTGCAGCGGCCCCCTCGCCCCCCGGGCAGTCATCGCCGGGGTGCTCAGCTTGATGTCTCGCGGCCCTTGGCGCCCGGCCCTCCACCTGCTTATGATCGGCCGGCCGGCGCCACCGACCCCGTCGGGCGAACAGCCCTCGCGGTTGGCTGCGGCCAGGCGCCGTCCGCGCCCCGAACAGGCCCGGGAACAGGCCCG
>CAYFTQ010000025.1:4826-13370 GCA_964346035.1 uncultured Roseospira sp.
GAACAGGCCCGGGAACAGGCCCGAGAACAGGAAGGTCCAGGCATCTTGGTGCTTCCGCTTGATGCTCACATGTGGCTGACGCTGGCGTTGACAGCCGTCGTTGTCGGGCTGTTCGTGTCCGAATGGCTGACGTTGGAAATGACGTCGCTGGGAACGCTGGCCGTTCTGCTGGTGCTGTTCGAGGTGTTCCCGATGGTCGGCGATGGCGGCGAGCGCCTGCTGACCGCCGCCGACCTGCTGTCTGGATTCTCGAACCCGGCCCTTTTGACCGTCATGGCGCTGCTGGTGGTCGGCGAAGGCCTGATCCGGACCGGCGCGCTGGACAGCGTGGCGCAATGGGTGGCGCATCCGCGGCTGTCGGCCAGGGCCTCCATGATCCTCATCCTGTTCGTGGTCCTGGCCCTGTCGGCGTTCCTGAACAACACCCCCGTGGTGGTGATTTTCATTCCCATCCTGCAAGCCATGGCGAACCGCCTGACGGTCAGCACCAGCCATGTCATGATGCCGCTCAGCTATGCCGCCATCCTGGGCGGCATGACGACGCTGATAGGGTCGTCCACCAACCTGCTGGTGTCCAGCGCGCTGATCGACCTTGGCCAGGCCCCTCTGGGCTTTTTCGAGATCACCCCACTGGGGCTGATGGTGGCCGCCCTGGGCATGGCCTACGTGATCTTGGTGCTGCCGCGCCTGCTGCCGGAACGGGCCAGCATGGCCAGCCGCATGACCCACCACGGCAAGCAGTTCATCAGCCAGATCGTGGTTCCCTCCGATTCCCACCTGGTCGGGCAGACGGCCACCGCCGGCGCCTTCAAGTCGCTGCCGGACGTCACGGTGCGCATGATCCAGCGTGGCGAACACGCGGAATTGCCGCCGTTCGATACGGTCGCCATTCAGCCCGGCGACACCCTGGTCATTGCCGCCACCCGCTCCGCCCTGACCGAACTGGCCGGGCGCTATCCCGGACTGCTGCATCCGCCCCGTCGCGGGGGCGAAGAGGACCGCGCCCGCGACCGGCTGCGTGACGGCGGCGGCGACGGCGGCGGCGACTCCGGACGATCCGCAAAGGCCGGCGACGAGGCCGGTTCATCGGACCGAAGCGGCGCCGGCGAACAGGTCATGGTCGAGGCCATGATCACGCCATCCTCGCGTCTGATCGGCCCCAACCTGCAGCAACTCGCCTTCCGGCAGCGCTATCGCTGCCTGGTCATGGGCATCCAGCGCCGGGCGCGCATGATCCGGGCCAGCATGACCCGGATCCGGCTGGAATCGGGCGACAACCTGCTGATCATGGGCCGCCAGACGGATATCGAGGCCCTGGGGCGCGACCGTGATCTGGTGGTTCTGTCCGGCACCACGGGCACCCTGCCCCGGCGTCACCATGCTGGTCTGGCTGCAGGCATTTTCGCCGGCGCGGTCGGGCTGGCCGCCGTGGGCGTGCTGCCCATCGTCGTCACGGCGATCGTTGCGGCCACGCTGATGGTGGCCATCGGCGCCGTCAACCTGCGTCAGGCCACACGTGCGCTTGATCGCAAGATCTTTCTGGTGGTGGTCGCCGCCCTTGCCCTGGGCCAGGCGCTGGAGGCAACAGGCGCCGCGGCCTTCGTGGCCCACGCCGGGATCTCGGTGTTTGCCGACTTGGGTCCGGCGGTGATCCTGTCGCTGTTTTTCCTGATCGTGGCGTGCTTCACCAACGTCCTGACCAACAACGCCTGCGCCGTGCTGTTCACGCCCGTCGGCATCAGCCTGGCCGGGCAACTGGGCGTGGACCCGCATGTCTTCGCCATAACCACGGTGATCGCGGCGAACTGCTCGTTCGCCTCGCCGGTCGGCTATCAGACCAACCTTCTCATCATGGGGCCGGGGCATTACACCTTCAGCGACTACACCCGCGCCGGGCTGCCGCTGCTGCTGATCGTCTGGTTCGCCTATAGCCTGTTCGCGCCCTGGTTCTTCGGTCTTTGATCCCGGCGCGGGCGACCCTTGCGAACGGTTGCCAGGGCGCCGACGTGGGATGGCATGGCCCGTACAGCCCGGCCCTTCGGGCGACGGGCCTCGCGGCGCCGAGTCATCCGGCCCGGGCCCCTGACACGACGGGAGAGCGGAATGGATACCATGACACCGACAGGCTGGGTCATCCTGGGTGCGGTCGCCCTCGCGAAACTGGCGCTGGCGCTGCATACCGGCGTCTTCACACTGTAGGGTCCGCCCGGTCGCACCGCCGCGCCGCAAAGGGGTTGCATTGCCGTCAGGGGCGGAGTAGAAGGGCCGCCTTCGGTCGCAAGGCTGGTCCTGTTCTGGGCTTTGTGCCTGTTCTGGGCTTTGTGATCGTCGGCGGGCGCGTAGCTCAGCGGGAGAGCACTACGTTGACATCGTAGGGGTCACTGGTTCAATCCCAGTCGCGCCCACCATTCAAAAGGCCGTCAATCCAATGGATTGGCGGCTTTTTTTTCGTGTTGACCGGACGCCCCGCGCAGGCCGGACGAGGCCGCGCCGGACTGCCGCCATGCCCGCCCTGCAGTCCAGGGACACCGGTGCATGATCCTCGTCACACAATCGGGTTTTCGGGTATCATTTACCGGAAAGAACGAACCCGCGCGTCGGACCGGCAATGTCCCGGCATACATCCACCCGAACCGGCTCGGACGCAAAAAAAGAAGACAGACCTAAGGGGGGGAGGTATGCCGAATTCCAGGATCGATCCGATCGAACGCCTACCGATCGCGACCCTCGTTCTTGATGACACGCACCACATCACTCACTGGAACCAGGCCTGCGAGGATTTGACCGGCGTGCCGGCGGCACGGATGGTGGGCACGTGCGATCATTGGAAACCGTTCTACCCGGCGGCGCGGCCACTGATGGCCGACCTTGTCCTGGACGACGCCGGGGACGAGATGGTGAGCGCGTTCTATGCCAGCAAGGCGCGGCGCTCGGCTTTTCCCGGCGCCTACGAGGCGGAGGATTTTTTTCCCCTTCTGCCCAATGGCGGCCGCTGGCTCGCCTTCACGGCCGCCCCGATACACGATGAGGGCGGCGCCATCGTCGGCGCCGTCCAGACCATTGCCGATATCACCGAGCGCAAGCGGGCGGCCAACGAACACCTGGCCAGCCAGCGGCTGATGACGGAGATCATTCAGGGCAACCCGGTGCCCACCTTCGTCATCGACGCGGACCACCGGGTCACACACTGGAACAGGGCCTGCGAGGTCATCCTGGGAATACCGGCCGAAACCATGATCGGCACCCGAGAGCAGTGGCGAGCCTTCTATCCCAAGGCGCGCCCGGTGATGGCGGACCTCATCCTCGACCGGGCGCGGTTGAGCGACTACGAACACTACTACGGAAGCTACAAGCCCTCGTCCTTTATCGACGGCGCCTATGAGGCCGAAGGCTACTTCCCGCATTTTCCGGGTGGTGGCCGCTGGCTGTTCTTCACGGGCGCACCGCTGCACGACCTGAACGGCGATATCATCGGCGCCATCGAAACGCTTCAGGACACGACCGAGCGCCGCCGCGCCGAGGAGGCCTACACGCAAAGCCAGCGACTGCTGGCCGAGGAGAAATACAAAACGTTATTTAAAGAGATGATCAACGGGTTCGCGCTGCACGAGATCATCCAGGACGAGGATGGCCGCCCCATCGACTACCGCTTCCTCTCCGTCAATCCCGCCTTCGAGAGCATGACCGGCCTGCACGCCAAGGGCATCATAGGCCGTACAGTGCTGGATATTCTACCTAATACAGAGCCCACCTTGATCGAACGCTACGGCCGTGTAGCCCTGAGCGGCGTTCCGGATGCCTTCGAAACGCACAACCAGGACTTGGGCAGAACCTTCGAAGTGCGGGCCTTCCAGCCCTCCGCCGGCCAGTTCGCCGTGACCTTTCAGGAGGTCACCCTGCGCAAACGGGCCGAAGTCCGGCTGCAACTGCTGGCCAGCGTCTTCGAACACACCCAGGAAGGCATCGTCATCACCGATCCGAACAGCGTCATCATGGAGGTCAATGATACCTTCGTTCGCATGACCGGATACTCGCGCGATGAACTGCTGGGACAGACGCCCCGCATTCTGCGCTCCGGCCAGCATGGGCCAGAGTTCTACAGCGCCATGTGGATGGCGCTTTTGGAAGAGGGCGTATGGCGCGGCGAGGTCTGGAACCGGCGCAAGAACGGAGAGGAGTATCCCGAACAACTGACCATTTCGGCGGTTCTGGACAACGAAGGGCACCCCTCGCACTTCGTCGGTGTCGTGGTCGATATTTCAGCCGTCAAACGCCACGAGGCAGAACTGGACCGCATCGCCCATTACGATGCCCTGACCGGCCTGCCCAATCGCGTGCTGCTGAATGACAGGCTGCGGCAGGCCATCGCCAGGGCGCAACGCAACCAGGCCCTGCTGGGGGTTTGCTTCCTTGACGTGGACGGCTTCAAGCCCGTCAACGATACGCATGGGCACAGCGTCGGCGATCACCTGTTGATCGACCTGGCCGACCGCTTCCGGGGGGAACTGCGCGGCAACGATACGGTCGCCCGCCTCGGTGGTGACGAATTCATCATTCTCCTGGCCGATCTGGAGGACCATTCCGCGTGCGTCCAGATTCTGCAACGCATCCTGGACACCATCAGCCGGCCGTTCACCATTGCCGGCCACCTCATCACGGTGACAGCCAGCATCGGGGTAACGCTGTATCCTGTGGGGGCCATGGACGCCGACACACTGATTCGTCAGGCCGACCAGGCCATGTACAAATCAAAGCAGATGGGTAAGAACACGTTCTTCTTCTACGACGACGACCAGGACGCAGTCGCCATCGAGAAGCAACGCATGATCAAGCGTATAGAACAGGCGCTTGTTGACCGGGAACTTGTCCTGCACTACCAACCCAAGGTCAACATGCGCACCGGACAGGTGGTCGGGGCCGAGGCGCTGATCCGGTGGCATCATCCCGAACGCGGGCTGCTGGCTCCGGGCGAGTTCCTGCCCTTGATCGAGGATACCGACGTCATCGTCACGCTTGGCGACTGGGTTACCCGCGAGGTCTTGCGACAGATCGCGGCGTGGGAGGAGGAAGGCCTGTCGCTGTGCGTCAGCATCAACATCTCGGCGCGCCACCTGCAAACCCCGAACTTCGTCGAACGGTTGCGAGACGCCCTGCTTCAGGCGGGCCAACCGGCCCAGAATCGCCTTGAGATAGAGATCACGGAGACCGCTGCGATCAGTGATCTTCGCCATGTCACGAAGCTAATTGAAGATTGTCGCGCCCTTGGCGTCCCTTCGGCCCTGGACGACTTCGGGACCGGCTATTCCTCGCTAACCTATCTGAAGCTGCTGCCGGTTCACACGCTGAAAATCGACAAGTCGTTCATCCTGGACATGGCGCGGGACGCGGAAGATCACGCCATCGTCTCCGGCGTCATCGGACTGGCCCGCGCGTTCGGCCTGACCGTGATCGCAGAGGGCGTGGAAACAACCGGGCACGGGCTGCTTTTGCTGGAAATGGGCTGCGAACTGGCTCAGGGCTATGGCATCGCCCCGCCCATGTCGCCGGAGCGCTTCCCCGATTGGGCACGCCACTGGCGTCCCGACGAGGCCTGGACGCGAAAGGCGTCCGGGTTCAGGCTGCCCGAGACTCCGGAGAAGGCTGTTTGAGAGCATCGTGAAGCTTCGCGAGCGGGGTCATGCCGTTCAAGGCGCGATGGGGCATGCCCCCACCCCGGTGCAAGCGCGGCCCAGCCAGTCTCACATCTGCCTGGACCGACACAAGACCGGCGCGCCCGCACACGGACGGTCGGTCACGAAAACCCCTTCGTTTGCCTGACGACGCAACACCAACTGCGCTTGAACCGTTTTCAGAACAACTCCGCAATGCTATGGTTTGGGGTCCATCCTGGGCGGTGTGGCGCCCCGGCGGATCGGGGCCGCCACGTCCGGTCACAGCACCCGCGTTGAGGCGCGGGCCGGGCTGCGGGAAAAGGGTGTCTCGGCCATGGCAACTTCCGCACCCCCTGCCCCCGACGATCAACCCGAGCTTCCCCTGCCGCCGCCGCCGGCACGTTCACCGGATGGCACGGCGGAAGGCGGGCTGGTGCCGGTTCGCATGGTCAACGAATACGTCTATTGCCCGCGCCTGGCTTGGTTGATGTGGGTGGACAGCGCGTGGGCCGACAGCGCCGATACCGAGGACGGCCGCCAGGTCCACCGCCGTGTGGACGCCGGCGGCGGACGCCTGCCGCCGGCACAGGACCCCACCCGCGATGCCGCCGGCGACCCCGACGAAGCCGACGCCGAGCCCATCGAGGCCCGCTCCGTCGCGCTATCGTCCGACCGCCTCGGCATCACCGCCGTCATCGACCTGGTGGACGGCGAGGGCCGCACCGTCAGCCCGGTGGACACCAAGCGCGGCAAGCGCCCCCACGTCGCCGCCGGCGCCCATGATCCCGAACGAGTCCAGGTCTGCCTTCAGGGGCTGTTGCTGGAGGAACACGGCTATACCTGCGAAGAGGGCTTTCTGTACTATCGCGCCAGCCGGGAGCGTGTGCGCATCCCCTTCGATGCCGCGCTCAGGCAGGCCGCGCTTCATGCCGTCCACGGCCTGCGCCTTGCGGCCGCGCAGGCGCGCCCGCCGCCGCCTCTGGTGGACAGCCCGAAGTGTCCGCGTTGCGCCCTGGTCGGCATCTGCCTGCCGGACGAGGTGAGCCACGCCCAGGGCGCCATGCCGGCGCCGCGCCCGTTGGCCGCCGGCCGACCCGAGGCTTTGCCGCTGGTGGTCCAGGCCGGTCATGGCAAGGTCGGCAAGAGCGGCGACCAGCTTGTTGTTTCCGTTGACGAGTCTGCCCCCGTCAAGGCCCGCCTGCCGGACGTCTCCCAGCTCGTCCTGTTCGGCAACGTCT
Source organism: uncultured Roseospira sp. (assembly GCA_964346035.1). Classification (GTDB taxonomy): domain Bacteria; phylum Pseudomonadota; class Alphaproteobacteria; order Rhodospirillales; family Rhodospirillaceae; genus Rhodospira. Next base: position 11,716 of record CAYFTQ010000025.1, read on the forward strand.
CCGTCACCGCGCCCGCCCTGCACGAGCTGATGCGCCGCGAAATCCCCGTCTCCTGGCACAGCCACGGCGGCTGGTTCCTGGGCCACACCGTCGGCCTGGGTCACCGCACCGTGGCCGCACGCGAGGCGCAATACCGCCGCGCCTTTGATGCCGGCTGGTGCCTTGGCTTCGCCCGCGGGCTGGTCGCCGCCAAGGCCCGCAACGCGCGCACCATTTTGCGCCGCAACCGTCGCGACCAGCACCCGGCGGAGGCCACCGCCGAGGCCCTGCGCGCGCTCAAGCGGCTGGCGTCGGAGGCCGAAACCGCCCCCGATCTGTCCGTCCTGCTGGGGATCGAGGGCGCGGCCGCCGCCGCCTACTTCGGTGCCCTGCCCCTGATGCTGCGCGAGGACGCCCCCAGCGCCTTCGACTTCGCCCGCCGCAACCGGCGCCCGCCGGCCGACCCGGTCAACGCCCTGCTATCGTTCGCCTATGCCCTGCTGGTGCGGACGTGGCACGTCGCCTTGTCCGGGGTGGGGCTGGATGCCTATCGGGGTTTCTACCATACCGTTCGCCACGGCCGCCCCGCCCTTGCCCTGGACATGATGGAGCCCGACCGCCCCCTGATCGCGGATTCGGCCGTGCTGACCGTCATCAACAACGGCGAGGTCTCGACCGCCGACTTCGTTCTCGCCGCTGGTGGCTGCTCGATGGCAGCGCCGGCCCGCAAAGCCCTGATCGCCGCCTTCGAACGCCGGCTGGAACAAGAGATCACCCACCCCGTGTTCGGCTATCGCATCAGTTATCGCCGCCTGATCGAGGTGCAGGCCCGCCTGTTGTGCCGCCACCTGATGGGCGAGATCGACGCCTACCCGTGGATCACGCCAAGATAGGGAGGCCCCACCCGTGCCCGCGCCCGGCGACGAACACCTGTTCATCATCACATACGATATTGCCGACCCCAAACGCTGGCGCCGGGTCTGGAAGGTGATGAACGGCTACGGCGAATGGCTTCAGCTTTCGGTGTTCCAATGCCGGCTGTCGCGCAAACGCCTGGTGCAGGTGCGCGGTGCGCTGGCCGATATTATCGAGAACGGCGCCGACCACGTGCTTATCATGGACCTGGGGCCTGCCGACGCCGTCAAGCCGCGCCTGGAGAGCCTGGGCAAGACCGTTCAGGTGGTGGAACGCAGGCCGATCATCGTGTAGCCTTGGGCCCAAGGCATGCGGCCTGTTTCCGGCCAGGGTGTGCCGGTTCCGCCGCTTCGGCGCGAGCGCTCTTGCGCCGTCCTCGACTCGGGCACCGCTCGAATCGCTGTTTGACATGGTTTATCAACAGGTTACGGCCCGTCCGCTGGCGCCCGCCCGGGCTGACGGTGGCGTCCGCAGGCCCGGTCTTGCCAGCGCTCGAAAAACAGGCCAGACTGCAAGCTGTGGCACGGGCTTACGGCCCGGGCTCCTTTCCGGGGCAGTAATGCCCCGGCCTCATTGAAGCGGCAGTTGGTCGCCGCTGGTCGGCGGGCGCTTGGCCCGGCTTTCCGGGGCAGTAATGCCCCGGCCTCATTGAAGCTGTCCATTTTCATACCAACTTATCAAAGCAGGACCACCGCTTTCCGGGGCAGTAATGCCCCGGCCTCATTGAAGCGCGTTCGGCGATCCGCTGACCAGCGACGCCG
>CAYFTQ010000026.1:0-13319 GCA_964346035.1 uncultured Roseospira sp.
GCCCGACTTCTATGGCTGGGTCTTCCCCCATGGCGAGACCATCAGCGTCGGCATGGGGACCGAAAAGAAGGGCGTTGACCTGCGCGCCTGCACCACCGAGTTGCGCAAGCGCGCCGGCCTGGAAGGGCTGGAGACGCTGCGCCAGGAGGGCGCCCCCATTCCGCTCAAACCCATGAAGCGCTGGGACAACGGCAAGGACGTGGTGCTGGCCGGCGACGCCGCCGGCGTGGTGGCGCCATCCTCGGGCGAGGGCATCTATTACGCCCTGTGCGGCGGTCGGCTGGCCGGCGAGGCGGTGGACGCCATGCTGCGCACCGGCAAGCCCGAACACCTGGCCGACGCGCGGCGCCGCTTCATGAAGGAACACGGCCGCGTGTTCTGGATCCTCGGCAAGATGCAGGATTTCTGGTACAAGAACGACAAGCGCCGCGAGCGCTTCGTCTCCATGTGCGCCGACCCCGACGTTCAGCGTCTGACCTGGGAAGCTTACATGAACAAGGCTCTGGTCCGGACGAGCCCCATCGCCCACGTGCGCATCTTCCTGAAGGACATGGCGCACCTGCTGGGCCTGGTGAAACCAACCTGATGCAAGCACGGACGGACAGCACCCCCATGACAGCAGAACAGCATTCCGAAGCCGCCCGCCCGGTCCCCGGACCCTTCTGGAAACCCGTCGTCGTGGCGTCCCTGATCGTGGCCGTTGTCGGCGCCGTCGGCGACCAGTTCACGATTCTCGGACCCTGGTACGATTCGCTTGAGCAGCCCTGGTTCAAGCCACCGGACTGGCTGTTCCCGGTCGGTTGGAGCGTCATCTATCTGTTCACGGCCACGTCGGGCGTGCTGGCCTGGCGACGCGCGCCCGAGCGTCCGACCAGCCGGCGCTGGCTGCTGATCGTGCATCTGATCAGCGCCAGCATCAACATCGGCTGGAGCTATCTGTTCTTCGTCCTGCAACGGCCGGACTGGTCGCTGATCGAAAACGTGTTCCTGTGGGCCTCGGTGGTCTGGTTGATCGTGGTGACCGCGCGCTGCGACCGGTTTGCGGCGTGGCTGCTGGCGCCCTACATCATCTGGGTGACCTTCGCCGCCACCCTGAACGGCGCCGTGGTGTGGTTGAACGGGCCGTTCCCGATGCTTCCGGCCGGCTAACGGCGCACCTGCGGACCGCCCCGGACCGCCGATCCGGGGCGGCTCTCAAACGCAAAATGGACACATTCCAGCGTTTGGCTGGAGCTGGTTCGGTCGATCCGTGTGGTCGCGCCGGGTCGACTCCGCCCCTGCCGCGAAGGATGGGTCCATGTTGCCACGTTATCGATCCGCCGCCGATCCCCGCCCCTCTCAGATCACCCCGGAATCGGTCTGGCTGGACCGCCGCCGTCTGATGGCCGGCCTTGGCGGGCTGGGCCTGGCCGGCGCGCTTGGCGGAACCGCCGGCCTGTTGCCCCGAGGCGCCCTGGCGGCAAGCAAGGACGACTTCGCACCCCTGGCCGATGTCCGGTCCAGTCCCCTGTCCACGGACGAGGACCCCAACAGCTTCAAGCAGATCACCACCTACAACAACTTCTATGAGTTCGGCACCGCCAAGGACGACCCGGCGGACAACGCCGGCACCCTCAAGACCTCGCCGTGGGACATCGCGGTGGACGGCGAATGCGCCAAACCCGGCACACTGGGCGCGGGTGACCTGATCGACAGCCACCAGCTAGAAGAGCGCATCTACCGTCTGCGCTGTGTCGAAGCCTGGTCGATGGTCGTGCCCTGGGTCGGGATTCCGCTGGGCAAGGTGCTGGACCGTTTCGAGCCCACCGGGCAGGCCCGGTATGTCGCCTTCGAGACCCTGCACGATCCTGAACGGATGCCGGGCCAGCGCAGCCGCGTGCTGCAATGGCCCTACCGCGAGGGCCTGCGCCTGGACGAAGCCATGCACCCCCTGACCATCCTGGCGGTGGGCCTGTACGGCCGCGCGATGCCGAACCAGAACGGCGCGCCGGTCCGCCTGGTGGTACCGTGGAAATACGGCTTCAAATCGATCAAGTCGATCGTGCGCATCAGCTTCACGCGCGAGCAGCCACCAACGAGTTGGAACATCGCCGCCCCGCACGAGTACGGCTTTTATGCCAACGTCAATCCGGAGGTCTCGCATCCGCGCTGGAGCCAGGCCCGGGAACGGCGCATCGGCGAATGGGGCCGGCGCGAGACGCTGTTGTTCAACGGCTATGCGGATCAGGTGGCCTCGTTGTACAAGGGCATGGACCTGACCCGGCAGTTCTGACCCAAGACCAGGGACCCCATGCGCCAGCACCACGACACCCTGACCGTCGAGACACACGGCACCGGTTTTGTCGAGATCACCCGCGAAGTGACCCGTCTGGTCGCGGAAAGCGGCATTTCGGTTGGCTTGCTGACCCTGCTGCTCCAGCATACCTCGGCCGGCCTGACCATCACCGAGAACGCCGACCCCGACGTTCTGGCCGACCTCACCGACGCCCTGGCCGCGATCGCACCGCGCGACCCGGCCCGTTATCGCCACGGCACAGAAGGCGCGGACGACATGCCGGCCCACATCCGCGCGCTGCTGACCAACGTGCAGCTTTCCATACCCGTGCGCGGCGGCCGCCCCGAACTGGGAACCTGGCAGGGCGTCTTCGTGGTTGAACACCGCGCGCGCGGCAACCGGCGGCGGGTGGCTGCGCATGTCATCGGCACCTGAGAGACCCGCAGACAGACCCGGCGACCCCGGACCGGATCGCATCGCCGCCGCCATCCTGGCGGCGGTGGCGGCGCTCGAACCGGGCAAGACCCTGTGCCCCGGCGAGGTCGCGCGCGCGCTCGCGCACCAGGACGGCGCGGACGACCCGCAGGTCGGTGACGATGCCTGGCGCGCCTGGCTGAAGCCGGTGCGCCGGACGGCCATCGCGCTGGCCCGCGCGGGCCGGATCAGCATCTACCGCAAGGGCCGGCCGGTCTCCGACCCGGACGCCGTCAGGGGTGTCATACGGCTGGGCACGCCCGCGCCATGATCACGGTCACCGCGCCACGCCATCCGTTCGGACGCCATCAGGTCCCGGCGGCGAGGTCGCGCACCTGAAAGACGGCATCGTCCACATCCCGGCGCGGGGTCTCCGTGATCACCCATGTGTTCCAGCCCAGCCGGGCACCGCCAGCCGGCCCGCCAAGGCGCAGGCGGGGAACTTCAGCCCGGGCCAACACCACCTGAACGTCAAAGATGAATTCCGGCCCCAGATACAGCCGCGTCAGCGCGGCCAGGACGGCCAGATCCGGCCCCCCCGGCTGAAGTCGGCCGAACCCGGCCCAGGTCTCCGGCCCGATGCGGAGCCGGACACTGGTCTGAACATCCCACACCCGCGCCCCGGCCACCGTGTCCACGCCCAGGCGCGCGCCCTCGCCCGCACCCAGGCGGCTTAGTTGATCCGCCGGCAGGTCGAGCCAGCGGCCATGGAACTGCTCCACCGCGACCGGACGACGCAGCACCGCGCTGAGCATCTGTTCCAGCCCGGCGGCCGAGGGCGGCCGGCGGCTGAAATGGCCGCCATGATGCACCACGACCTCGTCCGCCACGGGCAGACGGTCGCGCAGGCTGGGCAGGCCGAGCCCGGCGACGGACAGCAACGCCAGCGTGACCGGGTCCTTGTCGGCGCCGCCTACGCGCTCGTAGGAGAGGTCGAGCCGATACTTGGCCGCCGCGCGCCAGAACAGGGACAGCAGCCGATGATTGAACATGTCGAGGAAATCGCGCATCGACGGATCGCGTTCGCGCGTCCGCTGGATCACGAGTTCGGTGTAGTGCTGAGGCAGCGCCCCGTTGGGTCCCGTCAAACCCATGAAGGTGGCGGCCACGGTCGGTCGGCCGTCGGCTTCGGCGTCGCGGGCGCGCTGCGGCGCCACCTGACCGGGCTGGAAGCCGAGCGCCTGGTGCGCTGTCAGCCGCACGCTTTCCCGCCCCGGCGGGTTGTCGGCGCCGATCAGGTCCGCCTGTCCGGTGCGCTGGCCCTCGCGCTGCCACAGCCGCACGGCCTGCACGAACGTGAACCGGTGCGGATGCCGGCGCAGGCGCGCAATGACGCCGTCCGACGCCGTGCCCTCGCTGTCCGCCGGCTCGTTCACAGCATCACCCGGGTCCCGGCGCGGGCCGGGAAGCGGTACAACGCGCGCCCCCCGCGCCCGCGTCCCACGACGGTCAGGCGCGAGAACGAATTGATCGAGCAGTACAGGCCAAGGAAGCGGTCAAGCGCGCTGGCGAACAGATACGCGCCGGCACCGGCATCGGCGCGGTCGTCCAGTTCCAACGTCACATCAAGGCCCCGGGCCACTGCCGCGCCGACCCGCGCGCGCGTGCGCGCAACCCCGTGCGCCGCCGACAGGTCGGTGATGGCGTCGATAAGACCACGGGTCTCGGGCACGTCGCGAACGTCGTAAAGGGCCAGGATTTCGCGCAGCGCCCGGACAGCCTCGGGGCCGCCGCTCAGCGAGAGGTGATTGAGCGCCAGGTGCGACACCAGCCGCCAGCGCCCGCCCGCCCCGGTCGGCGGACGCTGGGTCGCGGTCGGCGCGGTCAGTGCGGTCACGGCGGTGACGGCGGCCGACGCTTCCACCAGCGACAGCCTCGGATTTCCACCACCGAACGGCAACACGCCGGGCAGGTCGCGATTGCCGCACAGGGTCTCCACGGACAGCACCCAGCCGTCCCGGCCGGCCCGCTCGAAGTCCATATCCACCAAGCCCAGGTGGACCTCCGTACCGCCATCATCGGTAACGCCCGGGCGACGATCGGCCATCCAGTACCAGGGCGAGTCGGCGTCGGCGCCGCTGTGGGCGTGCGTCATGCCGTAGAAGGGCCGCACCTCCACCGTCTCGTCCGTGGGCGATGTGGCCAGCACACGCTCGACCCGATAGACCTCAAGGCCGGTCGGGCGTCTGGCGTCAGGGATGACGCGATAGTCCGGCGCGTTCTGGGTCACGTCCACAGGTTCGGCCCGCTGCCGGAACAGGTTGACGACGGGCGCGCAGCCGAGTGCGAAACTGCGCGCCGAGACGGTGCGCTCCAGGTTCTTGGCGGCGCGCCCCAGATAGACGAATACCTCCAGCCGATTGCCGGCCTCCAGCAGGACCTTGGCGTCCAGGTCGCACAAATCGACGAACAGGAACTTCTCCGGAAAGGCAAAGAACTCGGTCAGCAGCCGATAGCCCGGGGCCGAGCGCGCCGACCACGGCAACAGGGCCTCGTCCTCCTCGAACCCCACCGGCCGCAGACTGTCCGGCCCCAGCAGAACCGGCGCGCGGTCTTCCGGCGTATCGGCGAGCGCCACGGAGAGCGTGTCGTTGAGCAACAGCTCGTACAGCGCGTTGGCCTCGTGCGACTCGCCACTCAAATAGAGGCGCAGCCGGTCCACACCCAGGCCCGAGAAGGTCTGTTCTGGCTGCGCGCATGCCAGGGTCAGGCGCAGGCACGACAGGGCATCGGCCGCGCGCGGGTTGTTGGGGGCCTGGAAGGGCCGTTCCGCCAGACTGGCGTGTTCAATCGTGACCGGCCACAGCACGGTGTCGGAGCCCGTGCGGAAGCGGCACGGCTGGCCATGCGCCGGGCTGCTCTCGATCTCGGTCCCCCGGGGCAGCCGATAGCCCTCGCTCAAATCGGGCTGGCAGGCCATGGAGACGATGGCCATGGACGGCACCGGCGCCAGATAGTGCGGATAAAGCACACCCAGCAGGGCGTCCGTCAGTTCCGGGAACGAATCCTCCAGCTTCAGGCGCACGCGGGCGGTCAGGAAAGCGAAGCTCTCGATCAGGCGGGCGACGTGCGGGTCCTCCGCCACCGTTTCGGACAGCCGCAATCGTCCGGCGACCTTCGGATGGCGGTCGGCGAACGCACCGGCCAGCCGCCGGATGGCCGACAGTTCGGCCTGATAATGCGGCAGCAGATCATCAACCATGGGCACCACTCCGAACCACCATGCCGCGTGTCACGGGATCCATGATGCTATCGAAAACAACCGGTTCCGGCGACGGATAGGCACGCATCAGGGCCTCGATCCTGAAACACAGTGTGCGGTCGAGGGACTCGCGCTCGCCGATCAGCGAGACCGAGACCTTGATGAAGCGAGGCTCGAAGCGCTGGATGGTTTCCTCCACCGCCTTGCGCAGCAGTTCGCGATGTTCGGGCGCGGCCATGTCCTCGCCCGTGAAGTCCGGGATGCCGTAGTTGATCACGGACTGGCGCAATTCGCCAAGGTCGGCCGGCGGGCTCAGGCAGCGCTGGCGGGTGTTGAGCAGCATTTCCAGATCGCGGCGCACACTGACGCGCAGGGCATCCAGATGCCCGGAGACCGAAGGCCCGGACCCTGCGGCCTCCGCATCCTGGAGACGGTCCAGGACCGAGGGCTGAGGCGGTTGCGTCAGGCGGCCCAGCGCCATGGGCTCATGCCTCCGCCCCGGGTGCCAGATCGCGCGGCGCGTCGAAGGTCAGCGTGCCGACCTCCATGATCGGCGTGTCCTGTTCGCCCAGCAGCCAGACCCGCTGGCCCAGACCCAGCACGGGCCCACCGCCATCCGGCTCGACCCAGTCGGTGACGCGGCCAAGGCGGTGCGCGGTCTGGGGCGTGGTGCCGGGCGCGGACACATACAGGGCGGGGATGAAGACCTCGCCTTCGGGTCCACCCCTGACCTCGATCGACGCCCGCCGCCAGATCAGGTCGCGCGGCCGTTCCGGGGGGTGAAGGGTCAGCGACACGACGGTGTCGAGATCGACCCAGTAATAGGCGCCGGACGCGGCGATCACCTCCAGCACGCCGGCGGTCAGGTCGTCCAGATCGCGCATGTCCTCGAACGGGGTGCCGTCGCGCTGGCCGGCGGCCGGGGGCCGCACCGCCTCGGCCTCTTCCAGCAGCGCAACAAGCTGTTCGGAGTCGCCGGCGCGCAGGGCATCCAGGGCGCGCACGTGCGCCTTCAGGGCATCCGACGGCGGCCCGACGAACTCCGGCGCACGGCCCTCCGTGAAGACCTGCTCACGGACGATGGCCCCCCGCAGCACGCGCCGGAAGACACCGATGCCTGCGGCGTGCTGCTCGTCCTGCAGGGCCATGACCTCCATCATGCGGTCGGCGCGGTCGAACTCACCGCGAAAACAGAGCATCTCGGCCAGCCGGCCGCGCGCCTGCACATCATTGGGGTGGGCCTTGACGTCGGCCGTCAGGGCCTCGACGGCGCCATCCAGATCGCCGGACTGGAACAGGTCTGTGGCGGTGCTGTTCGTCATGATGGTCTCCCCATGGACCTGTCTGGAAAAAGGGAGGGCCGCCGTCGGCCCGTCGACTCCGTGCCGTCAGGTGGTCCGTGCCGTCAGGTGGCGGCGCGCAGCTTGGTGGTGTCCACCTCCAGGCGGAAGTTGGTAAGCACCTGATCGACCTGGAAATGCGGCACCACCTGGCAGACGCACGAGTAGATTCCGGGCTTGCCCGGCAGTTCGCGCACGCTGACCGCAGCCTCGCGCAGGGGTCGCCGGGCTTTTTCCTCGAACGAGGCGGTGGCGCGGCTCTGCACATAGTCGCTGATGCGGTTGTGCAGGAACAGTTCGCAATCTTCCGGACTGGCGAACGACCCCACCCTGTCACGGGCCAGCACCTTGATCAGGTGGGCAAAGCGCGAAACGCAAAGAATATAGTGCAGCATGGCCGACAGGCGGGCGTTGACCGTTGCTTCGGGGCGATCATAGTTTTTCGGAGCCTGGATCGTGCCCAGCGCCCGGAAGACGGCGAACGGCGTGTGCTGGTGCGCCGAAAGCGGCATCAGGCCGACCTCGCACAACTCGGCCTCGCGCACGTCAGGCAGCGAGACGGCCACCGGTGGTCGGGTCGCCAGGCCAGGGCGATCGGTACCATAGTCCGGCGCCGGCAGGTCATCGACCAGACCGCCGCCCAGTTCGTCGCGCCGCGTGCCGCGGATGTTGGCGAACCATCGGCTTTCCATGAAGGCCCGCACCGCAACGCGGCCAAAGGCGTACACCGCCGATGACCACAGCCAGCCAGTCGCGTCCGGGCGGCTGGCGTCCTCGGCATAGCGGAAGGACTGTGAGCCGCCGCCGTCGTCGTGGTGGGCGTCGCGCATCAGAATGGATGGCAGGGCGACGGCCAGGAAGCGGCTGTCATCGGTCTGGCGCAGCGTGCGCCAGCGCAAGTATTCCTGGCTTTGCAGCAGCGAGCCCAGGCGGATCGGCGCCGTCAACTCGCCGAAGGTATCCAGGCCCAGCAGGGCCGGCGTGCAGCCCACCACCATCGGCGCGAAGGCGGCCGCACACACCCCTGACATGGCCTGCAAGGCGGCCACATCGTCGGTGGGATGGTTCTTGTCGATTCTGTGCTGGACGGAATAATCGCCCAAAAGAAGAGAGAACGGTTCGCCGCCGGGCGACCCGAATTCCTCCTCGTATATCTTCTGGAACAACTGGCTCTGGTCGAATTCGAAGGCCCGTTCCATGTCCCGGCACAGCTCGGGCCAGCTCAGATCCAGGACCCGAATGCGCACCAGTTCGTCACCGCTGCCGGCATCCACCAGATAAGCCAGCCCGCGCCAGGAAGCCTCCAGGGCCTGGAACCTGGGGTGATGCAGAATGGCGTCCACCTGCGCCGACACCAGACGGTCGATGGCGGCGATATCGCGGTCGAGCGCACCCATCAGGGCATCACGAGACAGCGCGCCCGCCCGGTCGGCGCCCAGCCAGCCGACCAACGCCAGATCCCAGCGCGGCAGGGCCAGCACCGCCGCCACCGCATCGGCGCTTTCACCGGGTCCGCCAGACGACGCCCCGCCCTGGCGCGCCCGCGCCGGCACCCGGCCCGCCAGGCCGACGCGCACGCGCGCCGACAGGACCGGCGCGACACCCGCATGGGCGGTCGCGGTGGCCTCGGGGTCCGGCGGACCGGACCCCGCCGCGTCCTGGTCCGTGGGCGCCATGAGTTGGCTCCCGCTCCGCTCAGCTCTGCTTCGGGATGCGGGCGACCAGACGCATGGAGGTTGTCAGTTCCTCCATCTGAAGCCACGGACGCAGGTAGGCCACGGCGTTATACGACCCGGGCTGGCCCGGGATCTCGCGCACCTGAACCTCGGCCTCGCGCAACGGATAGGTGGCCCGCAGGTCCTGGTCCGCGCCTTCCTTGGAGTTGACGTAGTTCAGGATCCACCGGTTGAGCCAGGCCTCGCAGTCGGTGGCCTCCATGAACGAGCCGATCTTGTCGCGCGCCATCACCTTCAGATAGTGGGCGAACCGGGACGTCGCCATGATATAGGGCAGCCGGGCCGAAATGGCGGCGTTGGCGGTAGCCTCCGGACGGTCGTACTTCTTCGGTTTCTGCGTCGTCTGGGCGCCGAAGAAGACGGCGTAGTTCTCGTTCTTGTAGTGGCACAGCGGCAGGAAGCCCAGCTTGGACAACTCCGCCTCGCGCCGGTCGGTGATGCCGATCTCTGTCGGGCACTGGGTGTCGAGATCGCCGTCGTCGCTGATGAACTTGTGCGTCGGCAGGTTCTCCACCTTGCCGCCGCCCTCGGCGCCGCGAATGGCCGTACACCAGCCGTACTGGGAGAAGGCAGCGGTCATGCGGGTGCCCATGGCGTAGGCCGCGTTCATCCAGCAATAGTGATCGTGGTCCATCTGGCGGGCCGAACCGTCGGGATTGAACGGCGCTTCCTCGTAGGCGAACTCTTCGATCGTCTTGGTTGCCTCGCCATAGGGCAGCCGGGCCAGCACACGCGGCATGGTCAGGGTCACGAAGCGGCTGTCCTCGCTGTCGCGGAAGCTGCGCCAGGTATCGTATTCGGCGGTATCAAAGATCTTGGCCAGATCGCGCGGCTTGGACAGCTCGGTGAACTCGCCCAGCCCGAACAGCTTGGGCGAGGCGGCGGAGATGAACGGCGCGAACGCCCCGGCCGCCACGTTGGACAGGCCGGACAGCAGTTCCATGTCCTCGGGGTGATTGGTGAACTCAAAATCACCGATAAGCCCACCATAGGGCTCGCCACCCGGGGTGCCGAATTCGTTCTCGTAGATTTTCTTGAACAGGCCGCTCTGGTCGAACTCCACCGCCCGCGTCAGGTCCTTGTGCAACTCACGCTTGGAAGCATTCAGAACTCGCAGCTTAAGATTGTTCGACGTTTCGGTATTCATGACCAGATAGTGCAGGCCGCGCCACGAGCCCTCAAGCTGACGGAACTTCTCGTGGTGCATGATCTCGGCGAGTTGTTCCGACAACTGCCGATCGATCAGCGCGATGGCCTGGTTGAAGGTCTGGGTCAGGTTCTTGGAGAACGTCACCGTTCCCTTCAGGGCCTGCTCGGTGAGCGTGCGCATCAGTTCCTGGGCGCGGTCGGGCTCGGTCTGCTTGGTCGCGGCGATGGCGCGGTCAAGCAGGCTGGGGCCTTCCTCGACGGCCGTCGCGGAGGCTGTCTGCTGTTCGTTCTGGACGTCGCTCATGCTTTGCCCCCCTCATCGCCCGAGTTGGCCGCCTCATCGACCCCCAGCGCCGTTTTCAGGGCGGTCAGGTCGTCCTGGTTCTTGAGCACCTGTTCCAGCAACGCTTCCAGGTCCTCCGAGCGGTCGGCCTTGGACATCAGGTCGCGCAGTTTGTTGCGGGTCTCGATCAGCGAGCGCAGCGCCGGCACCTGGTCGGCGACGCGACCGGGATCGAAATCCTCGATCGAATTGAACTTGAGCGCGACGGCCATCTCGCTGTCATCGCCCTTCAGCGTGTTCTTGACCCGCATGTTCAGGCCGGGGGTCATGCGCTGCATGACCTGATCGAAGTTATCGCGGTCGATGGTCACGAATTTCCGATCGCGCAGGGGCGGAAGGGGCGCCGTCGGGTCGCCCGAGAATGACCCCATCACGCCCATGACGAAGGGCAGTTCCTTTTCGACGACCGCGCCTTCGGTCTCGACGTCGTACTTGATGTGAACGCGCGGCTTGCGCACCCGCGCCAGTTTGTTGTGGACGCTCTCTGCCATCTTGGTCTCCCGTTTCAAGGGAACCGCCGGCTACGTCGCGCGCCGCGCGGTCTCCGCTCCCTGCTCCCTGCTTAATGCTCTCTGCTCTCCGGTCCCTGGCCGCAACCGCAGCCACAGCCACGAGTTCCGGCGGTTCGGGCGGGCGGGTCCCTATTCCTCCGACGAGTCCCTTGGCGTGACGCCAACCCGGATGAAGAATGTCTGGCGCGCATCCTGGTCCGGAATCAGTTCCTCAAGCAGCTTGTCCATCGGCAGGCGGCCGCGTCGCACCACTTCCTCCAGGGTCGCGGGAATGAACGACTGCGGTTCCGTGCGCCGAAAGAACTCGGCGATTTGCTGAAGCTGGGAAAAGGCCTGCTCGCGGGTCCGCGCCGGCCCGCCCGTGCTGCCGCCCTGGCCCAATCCGGCGGCGCCGCCTGTGGCCGCATCCACGCCGCCGCCGTCGGACGCCTCGGCGCCATCGCCATCGCCGACCGGCGTGCCCTTGTTCCAGGTCCGCATGATCACGCCCACGACGTCGGCCACCTGTTCAAGCACGCCGCTGATGTTCGACGTCGGCGGCGCGTCGGCGCCGCACCGTTCGGTCAGCAGGGCGTCCAGGCGGGCAAAGCTGTCGCGGACCGCCCTCACATCGGCGGACAGATCGTCATAGAAGGCGCCCGGGGTCTCCAGCACCGACTTCTCGAAATCGGCATAGGGGGTGGCCCCGGCCTCGATACGGGCCTGGATCTTGGCGTCGTCGGTCAATTTGCGCAGGTCGTTGGCCTGCTCGTACTGCCACAGGCCGAAGCGGCCCACCTGGCCATCCGTGATGAGGACGCGACGGATCGGCGCGATCAACGCGCCGTCGGAGCCGACGCCATTGAGGCCGGCGATCGGGTCCGTCTTGTCCTCGATGGAGTCCTCGACGGGCGGATAGAGGTCGTCCCAGTAGCGTTCGATCAGGCCGCTCAGCAGATCGAAGCCATCGCGCAGCCCGGCGAACCCGTGGTAGCGCAAGGCCGCCTCGACCAGCCAACAGGCGATACGCAGGTCCTTGGACTGCGTGGCCAGGACGTCCGGCGCCTGGCGCAGAATATCGCCCCACTGTTCGGGGACGCCGGCCTCGTCTTCCATCACCATGGCGCGTTCGGCCGCCGAGGCCGCGCGCCTCAGATCGCCCAGCGCGTACAGCGGCGAGGAGCCGCCGCCAACGTCGCGGAGATTGACGCCGCCCGGAGCCTCGCCCTCAATCGGAGCGAGCATCCCCTCCACGTCCAGAACCCGAGCGTCTGACACAGACTTCCCCCCTTTGGCGCTGCCTTTGGCCCCCGCCAGCGATGCGCGCCCGACCGCTGACCAGACCCCTGATCGGCACCGTGTCGGTCCGGTTTGTCTCAGCTCGAAACCCTACGACCAAAAGCCGGGCCTGCCAAGCGTCAGTGTCCTGACACCGCGCATCATCGGGCGGCCCGGTCGGCATCGACCGGCGCGGGCCTCACCGAACCCGAACATCCTAGTCCGGCGCCGTGACTTTGAAGGTGACAGGCCCCCCGCATCGTGTCCAGAATGGCCCCCTTTGGGAATGGCGGTGGCACACAAGAGACGATGGTCCAGACGTCCCCGACGGAGCGTCCGGGGTGCCAGCCGGGGGCCCGCACGCCCCGCGACCGGCGCCCCCACCCCGGGGGAACGACCATCCGCGCCACCGCAGGCAACGGGAGGGTCGTTGACATGAGTCGCCGCATCAGCCGCCATACTGCCTGGTCCGCCCTGGTTCTGGGGGCGGCGGTCGCCATGCTGTCGCCACCACCACCGGCCCTGGCCGCCGACGATGATGTGGGAATCGAGATCCCCACCGTCGGCCAGCCCGAAATGAACCGCGAGCAGATCATCGAACAGCTCAAGCCGCGCGGCCGCGGCATCGTTGTCCATGCCGGCGATGAGCCCGCGACGACGGCGGCCACGGGCGGCGACTCGGGCGATGCGCCGCAGGCCTCGGCGTCCTTCGCCAGTATCCTGTTCGAGATCAACTCGGCAGAGCTGCGACCGGAGGCCCGGGCCACCCTGAACGAGATCGGCGCCGCCCTGAAATCCAACGAGCTGAGCCAGTATTCCTTCGGCGTCTACGGCCACACCGATGCCTCGGGCGAGGACCTCTACAACAAATCCCTGTCGCAGCAGCGTGCGGCCGCCGTCCGGGAGTACCTGGCAACCAACTTCGGCATTGATCCGGCGCGGCTTGAGGCGCGCGGATTCGGCGAAAGCAGGCTGAAGGACGCAGGTAATCCGTTTTCGGGCGAGAATCGCCGCGTGGAGTTCGTGAACCT
>CAYFTQ010000027.1:0-13188 GCA_964346035.1 uncultured Roseospira sp.
ATACGCCATCGGCGACGTTGCCGGACCGCCCTGGCTGGCGCACAAGGCCAGCCATGAGGGCATCGCCTGCGTCGAGGCCATCGCCGGGGTGGACGGCGTCCATCCGCTGGATCCCCGGCGCATCCCGGCCTGCACCTACTGCCATCCGCAGATCGCCTCGGTCGGCCTGAGCGAGGACAAGGCCAGGGAAACCGGTCACCGGGTCCGCGTCGGCCGGTTCCCGTTCCACGCCAACGGCAAGGCCCTGGCCCTGGGCGAACCGCAAGGCATGGTCAAGACCGTGCTGGACGCCGAGACGGGCGAACTGCTGGGCGCCCACATGATCGGCACGGAGGTCACCGAGCTGATCCAGGGCTACGCCGTCGGCATGACCCTTGAGACCACCGAGGCCGAGTTGATGGGCACCGTCTTCCCACACCCCACCCTGTCGGAGATGATGCACGAGTCCGTGCTTGACGCCTTCGGCCGGGCCATCCATGTCTAGACGCATGACTGACAGTTCCGTGACAGCGGCCGCCGTCGTGGCCGAACGGGAGACCCCCCCGGACCAGCGCCCGGCCCGTCCGCGCCATCCGGAAAAGGCTCGCCGACCCGATCAGGACTCGCCGCGCAAGCCGGCGTGGATCCGGGCCAGGGCGCCGACGTCGCGCGAGGCTGCCGAAGTGCGCCGCCTGATGCGCGACAAGAAACTGGCCACGGTCTGCGAGGAAGCCGCCTGCCCCAATCTCGGCGAGTGCTGGGCGCGCCGTCACGCGACCTTCATGATCCTGGGCGAGATCTGCACCCGCGCGTGCGCGTTCTGCAACGTGCGCACGGGCAAGCCGGACGGCCTGGACCAGGGCGAGCCCGGACGCGTGGCGGACTCCGTGCGGGACATGGGCCTGCGCCACGTCGTCGTCACCTCGGTCGATCGCGACGACCTGCCCGACGGGGGCGCACGCCACTTCCAGCGCACCATTGCCGCCATCCGTGAAACGGCGCCGGGCGTGACGGTGGAAATCCTGACGCCGGACTTCCGCGACAAGACCGGCTGCCTGGAGACGATCGCCGAAACCCCGCCTGAGGTCTTCAATCACAACCTGGAGACCGTGCCGCGCCTGTATCCGACGGTCCGCCCCGGGGCGCGCTACTTCACCAGCCTGCGGCTGCTGCAACGGGCCAAGGAACTGACCCCGACGGTGTTCACAAAGTCCGGCCTGATGGTGGGCCTGGGCGAGACGCGAGAGGAGGTATTGCAGGTGATGGACGACCTGCGGGCCGCCAACGTGGACTTCCTGACCATCGGGCAATACCTGCAACCGACCCGCAAGCATGCCGCCGTAGACCGCTTCGTCACGCCAGAGGAGTTCGAAGGCCATGCCCGGGCTGCACGGGCAAAGGGTTTCCTGCTGGTCTCGGCCAGCCCCATGACCCGATCCTCCTATCACGCCGATCGCGACTTCGCGGCCCTGCAACGCGCCCGCCTCGATCACCTCGCCACACCGGATAGCGTCTGAACTCATGCCGACACACGCCGAGCGGAAGTTCCTGCCCTATGAACCCTGGCAGCTGTATGATCTGGTGGCCGATGTAGAGACGTATCCGAAGTTTCTGCCCTGGTGCCTGGCTTCGCGCATCAAAAAACGTGATGGCAACGTGTTTTATGCGGATCTGGTTATCGGTTTCAAGATGGTGCGCGAACGCTTCACGTCCCGCGTCGCCCTTACCGATGGCCATCGTATCGATGTGACCTATACCGACGGCCCCTTCCAGTATCTCAACAACCACTGGATTTTCGAAACCGCAGAAGGCGGCAGCGTGATCGACTTTTATGTTGATTTCGAATTCCGCTCGCCTTTCCTGCAACGCATCATGGGCGCGTTGTTCAACGAGGCGGTGCGGCGCATGGTCTCGGCCTTTGAACGCCGGGCGGAACAGCTTTACGGCCGGCCGCCGGCCCACCCTGGGCCCCGGCGCCGGCCCACCCCCTCGACGCCCTGAAGGCGCCTCCGGCCGGGACTCCGGTTTCGGGGGTGGACGCGGCGGGGGCGGTTCCGGTTCCGGTCCCGCCCCTGATCGGTGGCCTGCCTTACTTCAGGCCCATGCAGTTGGCGTAATAGGTAACGGTGGCCGGCCAATCCGAGAACATGCCGACAATGCCGACGTCCTGGGCCAGCACGTCCAGCAGTTCAAGCATCACGCCGTCCGAGTTGGTCACCTCAGCGATGGACTGATAGTACCAGCCACCACCGGTAACCAGCGGACCGGACCGCTCCAGCGTCCAGGTGATGATCTTCAGGCCGGCTGCCTTGGCTTCCCTGGCGTAGGCCGAGGGGACAATCTTGCCGTCCTCGACGGTCACCAGCATCCACATGGCGGGCGCGATATAGTTCACGCCTTGCGCTTTCAGGTCGGACATCGCGTGCGCCCAGGTGGACGGGTCCATGTTGCTCCAGCCGTCCTCGCCGGTGCCCTCATCAAGAAACACGGCCTGCTTGCCGAATTCCGGCTCGTTCTCGATCCAATACAGAACGTCCTCAAGATTGAACGACTGCGGCCAAACATCGTCCGCCGCCACGCCGGCCGCCTTGTATTCGTCGATCATTTTCTGGGCGTAATCGTCCTGGCTGAAGCCATCGAACGGCATGTCCACGGAAGGGCTCTTCAGCTCGGGCGTGAACTTGCCGCCCAGGGACTTGATAAGCTCGATGGAGTCCGCATGGGTCATCAGCGTACCGCCGGCGACCGCGTACAGGTCCGTGCGCCAGCCGGCGGTGGCGTCCATATAGGCCTCTACCGTGCTGGCGCTCGTATCGGCGGCATCCATCTTGCCGTGCAGCGTCTTGAACTCGGCCAGGGTCAGGTCAGAGGCGCGGCATTCGGCCTTGGCCGGGGTGTCGCCCGAGGCCGGCACGAACGGCTGGGTGCACTTGCCGGCCAGGTCGGAGGCCAGGATATTGGTCGTGGTGTGCAGGTCGTTTTGGGCGTGCCGGCAGACCAGTTCCTTGTCCTTGGTAAACGTGACGTCGCATTCGATGATGCCGGCACCCATGCGCGCGGCTGCGACATAGGATTCCTTGGTGTGTTCCGGGAACTGCATGGCGGCGCCGCGGTGGCCGATGGAGAACAGCGAGGCCTGGAAGGGGCCGGCGGCGCAGGACAGCAGCTTTTCCTTCAAGGGGCCGTCGTCCATCTGATCAACCAGGTAGAACGGGCGCGGACCCAACTCGACCGGCGTCGCGTCGGCCGCCTCGGCGGCAGCGAGCGGCGACGTCATCAGGGTGGCGGCGGCAAGCATCGGGGCAATTATGGTTCTGGCTGGCATGGAAACCTCCCGGTACGCAGGGTGAAGAAGGGACGCGACATCCGGACAGGCACGGTTGCTCCCGCGCGCTGGCCGGCGAGCACTCTGTCGACGGTATCTGCATTAGCCGCTTTTGGTTGCCGGTTGATGACGCCACCGTGAAGGTTCCATGATGGTCGGTCGGGGGCTGTCCCCGATCCGCCCTGGGCGGCGAACGGACGGCCCGTCGGATACCGGGGCGCGCGCGGCGGGTCTGGCGTTTCGGGTCGTCTCAGGGCAAAATGGCTCTCGGGTCGGTCGCCAATGCCGGGAGCGAATATCCTTGACGTCCAAAATGAGCGAACAGGATCTGGCCGATCAGGACGTTCTGACGCACCTCACGCACGCCTTCACCCTGTTCATGGACGGCGACCCCGTAGGCGCCCGTCTGGCCGCGCAGTTCGCCATGGAGGCCGTCCCCATCTCCGGCCCGGCTCAGGCCGCGCTGGGCGACCGACTGCTGTCCATCAACGATGCCCTCGGCGCCGAGGCCGCCTTGCGAACGGCCTGCGACCTGGGGACCCGCGACGCCAATACGCTGGCCCGCCTGGCGCGGTCGATCGCCGAACAGGGGCGCCACGACGAAGCCACCACGCACTATCAGGGCGTGCTCTGCCTCGACCCGGCCCACTCGGAAGCCCTGATCCATCTGGGTCGGTCGGCTCTGCGGGCGGGCCGATCGCGCCAGGCCCTGGCCATGCTGCGCCGTGCTGCCCTGCTGTCGCGGGACAACGCGTCACTGTGGTTGCTGCTGGCCGGGGTGGCGCACACCGCCGGTGACGCAGCCCTGTCGGAACGGGCGCGCAGGGTCGCCTATGTGCTGGACCCCGGCAATCCGGCGGCCTGCCTGGCCATGGCCGAGACCGCCCTGGCGCAAGGCCGTCAGCGCACCGGCCGCAACGCGTTGATCCGCGCCAGCCGCCTGGACCCAACCGATCCAGGATTGCTGTCACACTGCCTGCGGGCCGGGCATCTGGTGGCCGGCCAGACACCGGACCGGCTGGCCCGCCTGCACAGGGGCTGGCACAATCGGTTCGGCACACCGGTTCCACCCAGACCCCCGGTTCGCGCCCGCGCCGAGGAACCACCGCGCCTGGGACTGGTCGTCCCCGAACCCCCGGACCCGCTTTTGAACTGGCGTCTGCGTCCCCTGTTGCGCCACCGTGATGCCGCGCGCCTGTCGGTGATCGTGTTCGCCGGCCCGTCGGCGTCGGGACAGCCGTGGGATGACCTCAAGCCGCTGGCCGACGCATGGGTCGATTATTCCGGCCTGTCCGTGGGGGCGCTGGCCCATCGCATTCGAACCCATCGGATCGACATTCTGGCCGATCTTTCCGGTCACGGCTGTGCCCTGCCCCTGACCCTGTATGCGCGCCATCGCCCGGCGCCGGTCCAGGTGGCGTGGTCGCGCTATCCTGGCACCACTGGGTTGCGGGTGTTTGACGCCCTGCTGACCGATCGCGGCCACTGCCCACCTGATCATGAATCCTTCCACAGTGAACCCGTCGTCTGCCTGGACGCCGGCGCGCTGGCCTGCGAGCCGCCATGCCCTATGCCGGCGCCCGGACCGGCGCCACGCACGGTAACCCGTGTCCTTACCCTGGGCAGCCTGGCGCCGCCGTCTCTGGTGGGAGAGGCCTGCCTCGACCTATGGGCCTCTGTGCTGCGCGCCATTCCCGGCGCCCACCTGGCGATGCTGGATCCGGCCTGGCGCTCGCCTTCCGCGCGCAACGGGCTGCGCGAGGCCATGCGAAGCCGGGGACTGGACCCGACCCGGCTGCGCGACGGCGCCCCTGCGGACCCCACCCAACCCTGGGACGCCCTGCCCGCGCTGGACGCCGTCCTGGACAGCGTCCCGGTGTCACACGATTCCGGGGCCATCATGGCGCTGGCCGTGGGAATCCCGTTGGTAACCCTGCCCGGATCAACCCCCGGCAGCCGGTTCGCTGCGGCGCATCTGAACCTGACCGGCCGCGCGCGCGGTATCGCGGAGGATGCGTCGGATTTCGTTATACGTGTGCAGCGCGCGGTCGCCCAACCTCGCCAGCCGGTCCGGTGGGATGGCGCCGCCTGGACAGACGAGTTCTCGCGCACGTTGGACCGTCTGTTCCGGGCCGCAGCGACACCCGCGAAAACCGTGGCCGGCGATGCTGCGCCCTTCTCCTGGACCGACGCTGACATGGAAGACGCCATCGCGCCCTGAGACCCGAACCAGACCCCGCAAACTCATGGTTCCCTTGAAACCGCTTCAAGGCTAACTTGGGGCGCGAGGTTGGCGCCGGGTCCGCAACGGCGGGGCATCCCTCCAAACCAGCGGAACCATGGCATCAAGAGCGTGGGGGCGGCGTGGCGAGATCCGAAAGCAAGACGTCCATGAGGTCCTGGGGCCGGGCCGCCGTCATGGTCACTATGGTCACTATGGCCAGTGCGGTTTTCCTCTCGCCTGCTCCTGCGGCCGCCCTCAGCGCCCGTGATCTGGCCGGACCGGGCCAGGGATTCCGCGACCCACGCGTGACCGGGAACGCGGCCCCCGCCGCCGGTCCGGTCACCGGCGGCATCCTGGGCGGGCTGTCCGGATCGGGCGGCACCGGGTCCGACCAGGGCACCTTCCGCCTGAATCCGGTGCCCGACCGCCTGTCCGCGCCCGGCGCCAACAGCGGCTTCCTTCCCAGCGCACCGCGCCTGCGGACCGACCCCATCGCCGTTCCCGCCCCGCGCCTGCGGCCCGTGCCGGACCGGTTGACGCCGCAGGGACAGCCGATCGCGCCGGCACAAGGCTCGGGCGCAGCAACCGGCGCGGCGAATGGCGCCACCACCGGGGCCAATGGCAATGGTCCCGCCGCCTCGACAACACCGCCGGAACCAAGCGAGCCGGAACCGACCCTCATCCAGGCCGATGTTCTCCAGCATGAACCCGACATCGATACCTACACGGCGCGAGGCAATGTTGAGCTTTCAACCGGCGAACGCGTCGTCATGGCGGACATGGTGGCATACAACGAGGCAACGGACACCTTCACGGCCAATGGAAACGTGCGTGTCATTGAAGAGGACGGTACCGCGTACTTCGCCAACTACCTGGAGCTTTCGTCCGACTTCAAGGATGGTTTTGTGCGTGACATTTCCATCCTTCTTCAGGACCGATCACGTATTCGCAGCGTCTATGCCACCCGCACCAACGGCGAGCGCAAGGACCTTTACAAGGGCGTCTACACCGCCTGCGACACATGCCCGCCGCAAGAGTCCTCCATGCCCACCCTCAGCGGCAACGAGGCCGGCACGCGCGAACGCGCCCGGCCGCTGTGGCAGCTTCGCTCCGCGCACACGACCCATGACGAGGTAGCGCGGGACCTGATCCATCGCGACGCCTGGCTGGAACTGTTCGGGGTTCCGATCTTCTACACACCCTATATGCGCACGCCCGACCCGACCGTCTATCGGCGCAGCGGCGTTCTGCCCCCGGTTTACAGCAACAGCAGCGTCACCGGGTACGCGCTGGAGGTGCCGTACTACGTTGTCATCGACGATCATCAGGACGCCACCGTCACGCCGCGCGTAACCACTGGCGGGGACTATCTGTTGCAGCCGGAATACAGGCTCGCCTTTCAGGAGGGCGAGTTCTTTGCCAACGGCACCGTGGGGTGGGATTCGGAAAAGGAGTTCTCGGGCAGCATAAATACCAATGGAGAATGGCATATCAACCCGATCTGGAGCGCCGGGTTCGAGGGCGAGTACTACTCCAGCAAGGAATACATGGAGCGCCACTCCTTCGACCCGTCCACATGGCTGGTCAACAGGGCCTATGTCGAAGCCTTCCACGACCGCAGCTATGCCACGGCCGAGACTGTCGCCTACACCCGGGGCACCGTTGATCCGGTGGGCGCGCACACTGATTTCGTGCTTCCCTACATGCTCTATGACCACGTCGGCCAGCCGACGCTGTGGGGCGGGTCGCCCCTGCTCCACGCCAGCGTGCAGGGCATCCAGCGTGACAACGGCCTGCTCAGCTATCGGGGCTCCGCCGAACTGGGCTGGACCCGCACGGGCCTGCTGCCGGGCGGGATCGTCTATGACCTTGAGGGCCGCCTGGGCGGCGACGCCTATTTCATCCGCTCGGCCGATGATGCCGACACCTCAGGCAGCGGCAGCAATGGCTTTGACGGTGCCGTCGTGCGCGGCACGCCGTCGGCCCGGGTGGGGCTGCGCTATCCCTTTGTTCGCCGGGGGCAGGCCAGCAGCCAGGTGGTTGAGCCCATCGTCTCGGTCGCCATGATGCCGCCCGGCCTCAACGATGACCGCATCCCCAACCAGGACAGCCAGTCTCCCGAACTGAGCCTCGGCAACCTGTACACCGGGGATCGCACGGCCGGGCGCGACCTGGTGGACGATGGCGTTTCGGTGAACTACGGCCTGCGCTGGACCTACGTCGCCGACAGCGGACCCAGCGTCTCGGTCGGGTTCGGCCAGTCCTATCGCGTTTTCGACGACGGTTTTTTCGAAACCGCGCGCGGCTATGGCAAGGGGTTCTCCGACTACGTGGGGCGGATCGACTTCAGGCCCGACCCGTGGCTGGATGTCTCCTATCAGGTCCGTCTGGACCGGCAGGATTTCACGCCGGTCACCAACGTAGTGGGGTTTGCTGCGGGTCCGGACGCATTCCGTGTCTCGGGGCGGTTCGTGCAGGACTCCGCAGCCGAAAGTCAGGAAGGCGAAGTCCTGGATGAGCGCAATCAGATTCAGGGCGACGTTCGCGCCCGTATCGGCCGATACTGGCGCACATCCTTGGGCGGAACCTACGATTTTGCGGAAAGCCGGGGCGTGGCGTTGTTCGGCGGACTGGTCTACGAAGACGAGTGCTTCGCCGCCGCGCTCCGTTACAACAAGGATTTCAACGAGGACTCGGACGGGGAAGCCAACCAGAATATCGTGTTGACCTTCACCTTCAAGACACTGGGAAGCGTGGGCCTGGGCGGCGGCGCCGAGGAAGACTGAGGATAGGCCAGAGCAGGCCTTGGCACCGAAAGAGGGAGAACGCCATGCTTTGGAAGACGGGGCCGGCGCCGTGTCGAAAGGCCGCGAGCCGCGTCGAACCCGCCGAGGCCCGCCCGCGCCTTGTGCTGGGGGCGCTGCTGCTGGCGGTCGCCGTGCTGCTGATCGCCCCAACAGGCGCGGCATGGGCCCAGGACCCTGACGAGCCAAGACCGGCCGACATGGTTCTTCGCATCGCCGCAGTGGTCAACGACGACATCATCTCGGTCTACGACGTGTTCGCCCGCACCAACCTGCTGCTGGCCTCCGCCGGCATGCCAAACAAGCAGGAGGTGCGCGAGCGCGTTCGCGCCCAGGTCGTGCGCGCCCTGATCGACGAGACCCTCAAGCTTCAGGAAGGCGAGCGCACCGGCCAGACCGTTTCGGAAGAGGACATGCAAAAGGCCATCCGCCAGGTCGAACAACAGTCCGGCATACCACCCAATGGCTATGAGGCGTTCATAAACTCGCGCGGGCTCGATCTCAACAATGCCCTGCGCCAGATCCGGGCAGAGGTGGCCTGGATCAAGGCCATCCGCAGCCAGTTCGGACCCTCCGTCAACATCAGCGAGGAGCAGGTAGATCTGGTCCTGGACCGTCTGCGGTCGGCGCGGGGCAAGCCGGAACATCTGGTCTGGGAAATATACCTGCCGGTCGATAACCCCACCCGGGACGCCCAGGTCTTCCAGGAGGCCCGACAACTGGCCGAGGAACTGCGGGACGGGGCCGCCTTCCCCGCCCTGGCACGTCAGTTTTCGCAGGCGCCGTCGGCGGCCCAGGGCGGGCGACTGGGCTGGGTGAGGCAGGGCGAGTTGGACCGCTCTCTGGAACAGGCGCTGGCCGACTTGCCCGAGGGGGAGATTTCCGCGCCGATCCGCACCGCCGCCGGGTATTCCATCCTTCGTCTTCAGGACCGCCGCCGCACCGCCGAACCGGAACCCGACAAGGCGCGCGTCACCCTCAGTCAGCTTGCCTTGCCGTCGCGTGGCCCCAATGCGATGTCCAACGCCTCGCGCGCCGAGATCAAGGCCGTGGTACGCGACAGCATAAAGACCTGCGACGACCTCAATGCGCTGGCGGAGAAGATGGACGCGCCCAATTCCGGCACCGTGGGGACCGTTCCGGAAGCGGGGCTTCGCGAACCGATGCGCGGCTTGGTGGCCGGCCTGGCCGAGAACGAGATCTCGGACCCGATCCGCACCCCCAGCGGAGAACTTCTGGTCATGGTGTGCGATCGAGAGATTCCGGGTGGCATGCCCAGCCGCGAGGCGATCCGCGAGCGGCTACGGTCCGAGCGCCTGGAAGCCCTCGCCAATCAGCGCCTGCGCACCCTGCGCCAACAGGCGCTGATCGACATGCGCATCTAACAGGGAAAACCCGCCACCTTGCCTGATCACACACCGGGGAACACGCCCGCCGCCTCGCACCCGGCCCGCGACGACCGGCCGCTCGTCCTGACCATGGGGGAGCCGGCCGGAATCGGCAGCGAACTCACCCTGACCGCCTGGCGGCGGCGCCATGAATGCGCCGTGCCGCCCTTTGTCGCTCTGGACGATGCCGATCGGCTCGCCGCGCTGGCGTCCGACCTGGGCTGGACGGTCCCGATCCGCCCTGTCGAGACGGCGGCCATGGCCGTGGCCTGCTTCCCCAACGCCCTGCCCGTCCTGCATCGACCACTCGCCGTCGCGGTCAAGCCAGGCCGGCCTGACCCGGCGAACGCGCCCGTGGTGCGCGACGCCATTGCCGAGGCGGTCCACCTGACACGGGCGGGCAGCACGTCCGCAGTGGTTACCAACCCGATCAACAAGGATATTCTGAACGCGGGCGGCTTTCCCTTTCCCGGCCATACCGAGTACCTGGCCGAACTGGCCGGCCCGGATCACCACGCGGTCATGATGCTTGCGTGCCCGGGACTGCGCGTCGTTCCGGTGACGATTCACATGGCGCTGGCCGACGTGCCGCGCCATCTGACGACGGAGGCGATCGTGCGCGCCGGACAGGTGACACTGTCGGCGCTACGGCGGGACTTCGGCATTGAGTCGCCCCGCCTCGTGGTGGCGGGCCTGAACCCCCACGCCGGAGAACGCGGTCGCATGGGCCATGAGGAAGCGACAACGATCGGCCCGGCCGTCGCGGCGCTGCGTCGCGACGGTGGAGGCGCAGGCGCAGGCGCAGGCGGCGCCACCATTATCGGTCCGCTACCAGCCGACACGCTGTTTCATGCAGCGGCCCGCCAGCGATACGACGCCGCCTTGTGCATGTACCACGATCAGGCCCTGATACCGGTCAAGACCATTGATTTCTCGGGCGGGGTCAACGTGACGCTGGGCCTGCCGTTCGTGCGCACGTCGCCGGATCATGGCACCGCGTTCGACATCGCCGGCCAGGGACGCGCCAACGCCGACAGCCTGCTGGCCGCCTTGCGACAGGGCGCGTCCATCGCCGCGCGGCGGGCAGCGACGCGCCTGTCGGATGCGCGCTCATGAGCGCGGCCGAAGCGGCCCCGGGCCCCGATCCGCTGGCTGCGCTGCCCCCGCTGCGGGCGGTTATCGCCCGGTACGGCCTGGGCGCCCGCAAGAGCCTGGGCCAGCATTTCCTGCTGGACCTGAACCTGACCCGGCGCGTGGCGCGTGCCGCCGGCCCCCTTACTGAGGGAAGCGTGATCGAGGTCGGTCCCGGTCCGGGCGGCCTGACGCGCGCCCTGCTGGCCGAGGGCGCGCGCGAGGTCATCGCGATCGAAAAGGACGCCCGCTGCCTGGACGCCCTGAACGATCTGGCCGCCCACTGCCCCGGCCGTCTGCACCTGATCGAGGGCGACGCGCTTGCGTTGGACGCCGCCACGCTGGGCACGCGTCCGCGCCGCATTGTCGCCAATCTGCCCTACAACGTGTCAACGGCGCTGCTGGTGCGGTGGCTGGCATCGGTTTCGGCCCTGGATGGCATGGTGCTGATGTTCCAGAAGGAGGTCGCCGAGCGCCTGACCGCCGCCCCCTCTACACGCGCCTATGGCCGCCTTTCCGTACTGACGCAGTGGTTATGCGCGGTGGAAACCGTCTTCGATGTCCATCCCCGCGCCTTCACGCCACCGCCGCGCGTGACATCCACCGTCGTGCGGCTGACGCCCCGGTCCCGGCCCCTGCTGGATGTGCCGTTCGCGCGGGTCGAGCGCGTGACGGGCGTGCTGTTCTCGCAGCGGCGCAAGATGGTGCGCGCACCGTTGCGGTCGCTTGGCGATCCGGCGGAGCTGTGCGCCGACGCCGGCATCGACCCGACCCGCAGGGCGGACCAGCTTTCGGTCGAGGACATCCTTCGCCTGGCCGCGATCGTACCCTAGCCGGGTTAGCTTCGAACGCCTGGCATCAGACCCGGTCCGTAGGGTCCGCGTTTGGGCCTGACTGAATCGGCGCGAAACACATGGTTGGGGTGGATTCAGGTTTTGCCTGAGCCGCTCCGGCGCGGGGGGCGGCGGCACCGCCAAGGCGTCAGGGCCGCCCCACGTTTCAACAAACGTTCATTGTCTCCGCGCCGGCCGGCGCCGCATGCTGCGCTCTGCTGTACGGATGGGCGCGAACCCCGGCAAGGCAGGCGCCACCACGGACCCGAAAAGGGACGCAAGATGACGTTTCGCTATCGTCGCGCCTACACGGGCCCGTTGCGCGCTGTCGTGTTCGATTGGGCAGGAACGCTTATCGACTTCGGATGTCTGGCGCCGGTGGCGGTTTTCCGGGCCATTTTCGCCGAGGCCGGCGTTCCCGTGTCCGAGGCCGAGGCCCGCGCCCCCATGGGGCTGCCCAAACGCGACCACATCGCAGCGGTGGGCCGCGCGCCGCGTGTCGCCGAGGCGTGGCGGGCGACTCACGGCCAGACGTTCGGCGAAGCCGACGTCGATGCCCTCTATGAAGACTTCCTTCCGCGCCAGATAGAAACCGTGGGTCGCTATGCCGACCTCGTTCCCGGCGCGGCCGACGCGGTCACGGCGGCGCGTCAACGCGGCCTCGCCATCGGCTCCACCACTGGATATACGCGCGACATCATGGACATCTGCCTGGCGCGCGCGGCCGATCAGGGCTTGACGGTGGATGCCCTGGCGTGCGCCGGCGACCTGCCGCGCGGCCGGCCCGGACCCTACCTGCTGTGGCGCGTTCTGACCGATCTTGCGGTGTGCCCGCCGGAGGCGGTGGTCAAGGTCGGCGACACACTCGCCGATGTAGAGGAAGGCCTGAACGCGGGAACGTGGGTCGTGGCTGTGGCTGCCTGCGGCAACGAGACCGCCTTGTCCCGGGCCGACCTGGCCGCCCTGCCGGAGTCCGAGCGCGCGGCCCGAATCGACCACGCCCGGGGTGTTCTGGCGCGTGCCGGTGCCCATGTCGTGATCGACGGCACCGCCGATCTGCCCGCCGTCCTGGACCACCTGTCGGACCGCCTGGACCGGGGAGAGCGACCCTGACGGCCGCCCACCCCGGTTCGACCGGGGCTCGACGGCGACCAGGGGCTGTCCACGAATCACACGGCAATCCCGGCGCGTAGCGTGAACGCAACCATAGCCCGAAACCGGAAGCCCGGCACAGGACTCCGTCCGGCGGCCCCGAAACGCAAAGACCCCCGAAGACGTCGAGGTCAACGGGGGTCCGAAATGATGGTGCCCAGGGACAGATTCGAACTGCCGACACGGGGATTTTCAGTCCCCTGCTCTACCAACTGAGCTACCTGGGCGCCGGGCGGCGGCGGAACTCTCACCGTGCTGCCGTGGGGCCGATGTCTTATGGGAAAATGACGGTACTGTCAAACAGGCTTTCATGCCCCATCACGACGACCGCCTGTGGGCCGGACGAAGCCGC